>JAIHTM010000175.1 GCA_022713905.1 Collinsella sp. | reverse complement strand
GCCTTTTGGCTGTGACCGGCGGCAAGACCAACGACTGCCGCAACGTTGAGGAGCTCGCCGCTGCCGGTGACCCTGAGGCTCAGCTCGCCTTCGATATGTTCGTCTACAAGATTGCCGCCAAGGCCGCCGAGATGGCAACCTCCATGTGCGGCATGGACACGCTTGTCTTTACCGCTGGCATCGGCGAGCACGCTCCGGCTGTCCGCGCCGGTGTGGCCGACCGTCTGGCCTTTATGGGCGTCAAGATGGACCATGCCCGCAACGCCCTGCGTGGCGACGGCGCCTGGTGCCTGTCCGCCAAGGATTCCAAGGTCAAGATCTTCGTCATCCCCACGGACGAGGAGTTCATGATCGCTTCCGACGTCGAGCGCATCGTCAACGGCAAGTAATTGATGCAAGGGGAGGGGACTGGATGGCCTTGTGCCGTTCAGCCCCCTTTTATGCGCTTTGAGCGAAGAGTTTAATAGATAATTATTGAACTCTGATAACTTCTTATTAAGGATACGGCCGCCTTATAGGTTTGCCGACCGTACTGTAATCACGAAGGAGTCTCATGAACGTACTTGTTGTCAACGCCGGCAGCTCGAGCCTTAAATATCAGCTTTTGGACACCGATACTCGCGAGGTCTTCGCTAAGGGTAACTGCGAGCGCATCGGCTCGGAGATGGGCATCTTTGGCCACTCCGAGAACGGTGGTGCCAAGCAGACCGAGGAGATTCCTTTCCCCGACCATCGCTCGGCTATCGCGCGCGTGCTCGAGGAGCTCGAGAAGACCGACGTTACGATCGATGGCATTGGCCACCGTATCGTTCAGGGCGGCTGGTACTTCGATGATTCCGCGGTCGTCGACGATGAGGTCATGGCCAAGATCCTTGAGGTGGCGCCACTTGCCCCGCTGCACAACTACGGTGAGGCCGCAGCAATTGAGTATTGCCGCGAGAAATATCCGGAGCTGCCCAACGTGGCCGTCTTCGATACGTCGTTCCATATGACGATGCCCGAGGTCGCCTACACCTACGCCCTGCCCAAGGACGTCTGCGACAAGTACCACGTGCGCAAGTACGGCGCCCACGGCACGAGTCACCGTTACGAGTGGATGATGGCCAAGGAGATCCTGGGCACGCGCTGCCACCGTCTGCTGTCGTGCCACCTGGGCAACGGCGCCTCGCTCGCCGCTATCGAGGACGGCGTATGCCGCGATACCACGATGGGCTTGACGCCGCTCGACGGTCTGATGATGGGCACCCGCTGCGGTTCCATCGACCCGGCCACCGTGTGCTACCTGCAGCGCGAGGGTGGCTACAGTTACCAGGAAGTCGACGACATGATGAACAAGCAGTCCGGCCTGCTTGCCATTTCGGGCATCTCCAACGACGCCCGCGACATCCGCACGCGCGCCTCCGAGGGCGACGAGCGCTGTCTGCTCGCTTTCGACATGTTCGCCTACAAGGCCATGCAGCAGGCCGGCTCCATGATCGCCTCCATGGCGGGCGTGGACACCATTACCTTTACTGCCGGCATCGGCGAGAACGACTGGTCGATCCGCAAGGCCTTCTGCGACTGCTTTGAGTGGCTGGGCGTGCGCATCGACAACAACAAGAACCGCGAGGCCGTGGGCAACGGCCCGCAGGTCATCAGCGCCGCCGGTTCCGCCGTCACGGTCATGGTCATTCCCACCGACGAGGAATACATGATCGCCCACGACGTCGAGCGTCTGACCGCGAATAACTAGTGCGTTCGCTTGCGATTGAACGAAAGGCCTCCTGAGCAGCAGCTCAGGAGGCCTTTTTGCTAGCAGGCGGAAATTCCAGTCCCAAAGTGATCATCACCAGTAACGCCTGCGCTCCCAGCAACGACACCCATCCATTCAGATCCTCAGCCCCAGCTCGTAGCCAAGCCGCCGTCCACTCCAGATGCTCTGAATGCTTCGTAGCAGTAGAAGGCCGTACGGGCTAACCCCTGAAAACATTCCGCAGACCAGAAACGCCCCGTTCGTAGCTCCGAAGGAGCAGAACGGGGGCGTTTCATTGGTCGAGGACGTTTTCAGGGGTTAGCCCGTACGGCCTTCGGGCGAGTGCGTCCGCTACTCAGCCATCTGAGCCTGGACGGCGGTGATGGCTACGACACCCACGATGTCGTCGGCAGAGCAGCCGCGCGAAAGGTCGTTGACCGGCTTGGCGATGCCCTGCAGGATGGGGCCGTAGGCGTCGGCGCCGGCGAAGCGCTGGACCAGCTTGTAGCCGATATTGCCGGCCTCGAGGTCGGGGAACACGAGCACGTTGGCCTTACCGGCGACGGAGGAGCCGGGAGCCTTGAGCTGGGCGACGGTGGGGACGATGGCGGCGTCGAGCTGCAGGTCGCCGTCGATGGCGAGCTCGGGAGCCTTCTCCTTGCAGAACTTCACGGCCTCCTGGACCTTCTTGGCGACCTCGCCGCCGGCGGAGCCCATGGTGGAGTAGGAGAGCATGGCCACGTGCGGCTCGACGTTGCCCATGAAGGTGGACCAGGAGTGGGCCGAGGCGATGGCGATCTCTGAGAGCTCGTCAGAGGACGGGTTGATGTTGAGGCCGCAGTCGGCGAAGATCAGCGTGCCGTCGGTGCCAAACTGCGGGGTGTCGGTGCACATCACGAAGAAGGCCGAGACCAGCTTGGTGCCCGGGGCGGTCTTGAGGATCTGCAGAGCGGGGCGCAGGGTATCGGCGGTGGAGTGACAGGCGCCGGAGACCAGGCCGTCGGCATCGCCCATCTTAACCATCATGGTGCCAAAGTAGGTGGCATCCATTACCTGGGCGCGAGCCTGCTCGATGGTGACGCCCTTCTTGGCGCGGAGCTCGGCAAACTTCTGCGCGTACTCCTCGTGCTTCTCGGCATTGCGCGGGTCGATGATGGTGGCGCCGGGAACGTTGATGTCATCGGGATTGCCCAGGATGACGATGTTGGCCAGGCCCTCCTCGATGATCTTGTTCGCCGCGACGATGGTGCGCGGGTCCTCGCCCTCGGGCAGGACGATGGTCTTAAGGTCGGCCTTGGCGGCAGACTTCATACGGTTTAGGAAATCGCTCATGTTACTCCTTACAAGCGTTTCGCTAAGCTCCAGGCACCCGGCTGTTCACGAATAAACCCGCTGCTAGCGGGTTTACCTTTCAATTATGTTCGCCACGGTGCTTGAGCTTTCCTTGTGTGGCAAGCTCATTATAGGACGCATTAGCGCTATAATCGCTCTGATAAATATGTCTCGAAGAATGTTCGAGAAAAGCCCAGCTAACAAGCGCGTGGCTTTTGACAAGGAGTATCGATGCAGATTACCTCAGGCCTGCCTGAAGGCTTTAATGCCGGTGCGTACGACATGATCGTTGTCGGTGCCGGGTACGCTGGTGCCGTTTGCGCCCGCCGTCTTGCCGAGACTATCGGCTATCGCGTTGCCGTTCTGGAGCGTCGTAGCCACATTGCAGGCAATGCCTACGACTGCGCTGACGAGGCTGGAATCCTGATCCACGAATACGGTCCGCACATTTACCACACCTTTAACGAGCGCGTGCACAATTTCCTGTCGCGCTTTACCAAGTGGACGGACTATCAGCACAAGGTGCTTGCCAACATCAACGGCACCCTTATGCCCGTGCCCTTCAACCACGCGAGCCTCAAGCTTGCTTTTGGTGATGAGCGCGGCGAGGAGCTGTATCAAAAGCTCGTGGAGACCTTTGGCAAGGATGTCAAGGTGCCCATTATGGAGCTGCGTAAGAAGAACGACCCCGACTTGGCCGAGGTCGCCGATTACGTCTACGAGAACGTCTTTTTGCATTACACCATGAAGCAGTGGGGCCAGACGCCCGATCAGATCGATCCCTCGATCACCGGCCGCGTTCCCGTCTTTGTGGGCGATGATGACCGCTACTTCCCGCAAGCTCCCTTCCAGGGCATGCCGCAGGACGGCTATACCGCACTGTTCGAGCACATGCTCGACCACGATCTGATTGATGTGTTCTGCGACGTGGACGCCCGCGACCTCTTCGAGATTGACGAGACCACCGTCAAGATCGACGGCAAGGTCTATGGCGGCGAGATCGTCTACACCGGTCCGCTCGACGAGCTGTTCAACCTCGACTTGGGTGCGTTGCCGTACCGCACGCTCGATATGAAGTTCGAGACGCTCGATATGGATCAGTTCCAGCCCGTGGGCACCGTCAACTACACCACGAGCGAGGATTACACGCGCATCACCGAGTTCAAGAATATGACTGGCCAGGTCCTGCCCGGCAAGACCACCATCATGAAGGAATACTCCAAGGCCTATACACCCGGCTCGGGTGAGACGCCGTACTACGCCATTCTTGAGCCCGAGAACCGTGAGCTCTATGAGCGCTATCTTGAGCGCGTCCAGAACCTGACGAACTTCCACCCGGTGGGTCGTCTGGCCGAGTATCGTTACTACGATATGGACGCTGTGACCAATTCCGCCCTCGATCTTTCGGATGAGATTATCGCCTGCCATGCATAAAGTCATAACATTCGGTATTCCCTCGTATAACGCCGCCAAGGACATGGACCATTGCATCACCTCTATCTTGGAGGGGAGCAATTACGCCACCGATATCGAGATTATCGTGGTGGACGACGGCTCCAAGGACGAGACGGCCGCCAAGGCCGACGAGTGGGAGGCCCGTTACCCTGGAATCATCCGCGCGGTGCACCAGGAGAACGGCGGTCACGGTATTGCCGTCCTTTCGGGTCTGCGCGAGGCGCAGGGCACCTACTACAAGGTTGTTGATTCGGACGACTGGCTTGACGGTGCTGCCCTTTCGACCATGCTGTCGATTCTGCGTGGCTTTGAGGAGCGCGACCAGCGCGTCGACCTGTTTATCTCGAACTACGTGTACGAGAAGGTTTACGAGGGCACGCATACCGCTATTGGCTACAAGTTTGCCCTGCCGCGCAAAAAGATTTTCTCTTGGGACCAGATCGGACACTTCCGTCCCGATCAGAACCTGCTCATGCACAGCCTGTGCTATCGCACCGATGTGCTGCGCGAGTCCAATCTGCCTATGCCGGCACACACGTTCTACGTGGATAATATCTACGCATACGTGCCGCTGCCGCGCTGCAAGACCATGTACTACGCCGACATCGACCTCTATCGCTACTTTATCGGTCGCGAGGGCCAGAGCGTCAATGAGGCCACGATGGTCAAGCGCCTGGGTCAGCAGTTCCGCGTAACGCGTATCATGATGGAGTCGTACCACCTGTACAGCGATGTCGAGTCGTCGCGTCTGCGTTCGTACATGATGGGCTACTTCACCATGATGATGGCGATCTGCTCGGTGCTCACCAAGCTTTCCGAGGAAGATTGTGCCGATGAGCGCCTGAAGACGCTGTGGAAGGACCTGAAGGAGTACGACGAGCGCATGTATCGTCGCGCTCGCTACGGCGTGGTCGGATTCTTCACCAACCTGCGTGGACGGGCCGGAGACAAAACCACACTCGGCCTATACCATCTTGCCTCAAAGATCTTCAAATTCAACTAACTGCTGAGTAATCGCTGCTGATAGGTTGACTGGGCCCCTTGGCCTTTAGTTTGCTACTGCGAACAGTCCTGCTCGCACGGAAAGCACATTAAGTGCTTTCCGGCTCGTGCGGAACTTGTATCAAACTAAAGGCCAAGGGGCCTTTGCTATAAGAATCGATTGTCAGACAGTTTGAATTTGAAGATCTTCGACGCGCGGTACACAGGGGCCTGGGCAAAAAAAGAAGCTGGTTGGTAGTCGGTCGGTGGCGGGCGGGCGTTACGTTTGTCGCGAGTTCCGCATGCAAAGAAGGCCACTTAATGT
>JAIHTM010000174.1 GCA_022713905.1 Collinsella sp. | reverse complement strand
TATGCGGAAAAGCGGCGCTCCGTCAGCCTGCGTTTCGACCGGGGTTTCGAGGTTCGACTCCGCTCGGAGCGTTTTGGGCCGCGGCACAAATTTCCCCATCTACTTCACCCGCTTCTTCAACATGAGCGCGATAACCACCGGCGCGCCGAAGATGGCGGTGACGGCGCTGATGGAAAGCTCGACGGGGGAGAACAGCGTGCGCGCGATTAAATCGCAGCCCGCGCAGAAGATGGCGCCTCCCAAGAAGCACGCAGGAATCACGCGGATGGGCTTCGACGACTTTAGCGCCGACTTAACGAGATGCGGAACCGCGATGCCTACGAACGACACCGGACCAGCGAACGCGGTCACGCAGGCGGAGAGCATGCTCGCTAGAAGGACGAGCACCACGCGGAAGCATGAGACGTTCACGCCGACGCTTTTCGCGTAGGCTTCTCCCAGCTGGAAGGCGGAAAGGGGCTTCGATATCGCGAATACGCATGCGCTCACGGTGATCACCACGACCGCGATGACCGCGACGTCGTCCCAGCTCGAACCCGAGAAGCTACCCAAGGACCAGTTGTGCAGGTTCACGATGGACTGGTCGTCGGCGAAGGCGATGAGGAAGTTCGTCGCCGCCGAGCAGATGTATCCCACCATGACGCCCGCCACGATGAGCATGGCCATAGAGCTTATGCGCCGTGCTATGAGGAGCACGAAGCCGATGGTGATAAGCGAGCCCAGAAATGCTGCGGCCACCATGGCCGGCGAGGACATGGCCTGGTTCGCGCCCAGAAGTACGATCATCGTAAGCGCGACGACGAACTTTGCGCCCGAGGAGACGCCCAAGATGAACGGGTCGGCGATGGGGTTGTTGAAAAACGTCTGCAGCAGGAACCCGGAGAGCGAAAGTGCCCCGCCGAGAAGCACGGCTGAAAGCACGCGCGGCAGACGAATCTCCCAGATGATCTGGATTTCCATGGAATTGGCCGCGCCTCCCGAAAGGATGCCGGGGATGTGGTCTGCGGGCACGAGCACGCTCCCGATGCACAGGTTGGCCCCGACGAGCACGATGAGGGCAACAGCGAGCAGCGCCGTCACGACGCGACACCGCGCGGCGCGCCCCGATTCGTCGTATGTCATGGAAAGCCGGCTTCTCATGGCGCTAGCCGAGCTTCCTCAGATAATGGAAGTTGCTCGCGTCATCGCCGGTGAACGCCCCGTGCAGCTCGTCGATAATGTCGGCGGTGGAAGTCATCTGCTGGTACACGTCGGCGCTTGTGACCCAGACGTTGCCGTTCTTCACGGCTTTGAACTGCGACAATAGCGCGTTTTTGCCTACGAAGTCGTTCAAGGTGGTAACCGATTCGTCGATGGTGCCGTTGTAGACGATAATGTCGGCATCCTTCGCCGTCGCGTAGAAGCGCTCCATTTCGAGCGTTACTGACGAACCTGACGTCGACGCCGTCTGCGCGTCATCGAGCGCGTAGTTGCCGCCTGCAAGCTCGATCATCTGCGCCACGTAGTCGCCCGCCCGCCGCGTGACGGCGGCCCCGTTCGAGTTAATGTAGAAATACGCCACGGTTTTACCTGACGACGCGAGCCTCGACGTTTGCCCGACGCGGGCCTTCTGCTCGTTGAACAGGTGCGCGGCCTCGTCTTCCTTGTCGAACAGGACGCCGAAAAGCTTAATCCACTCGACGCGCCCGAGTGCTTCGGGCTCGCTCGACGACTGTTCGGTGAGCACGACGAGCCCGAGCTTCTGCAGCTTTTCCTTCACATCGGGCGTGTGGTTGATCATAGTGTTCTCGATGGCGAGCGTGCAGCCCGAGGCCGATATTCGCTCGTAGTCGGGCGCGCTGTACTTGCCGCCGTAGGCGATCGCCCCACTTTCGAGCGCGCTTTTGAAGCCCGCGACCGAGCAATCGTCGGCCTTCGTGCCCGACATAATGATATTGTCGTTCGCATCGAGCGCGTCGACCAGGCACATCGTCGCCGACGACACGAGGTACACCTTGTCGGCGGGGCGCCTTATGACCGCGATGTCGGAGCTCAACCCATCAGGTACCTTTGCATTTTGCGGCACCACGAGGAAGCGCTCCCCGTTCGAAATGCAGATAAGCCGCAGGCCGCCTTCGTACTCGTCGACAGTGAAGTGCTCGGCGTATTCAAGCTGAAGCGTCCCCGTCGGCTTCCAGCCGCAGCCCAAATCGGCGTTGTGGAAGTCGGCCGCGGCGTTTGAAGCCGTTCCCGCAGGGGAGCCGCCGCTTGCTTCGTCGCCCGATTTCTCCTTCATGGTGGATGAATCGAAGTGGAGCGTGTAGTCGATGGTGTGCGGCGTCGACATGGCGACGGTCTCGGCCGACACGGCGATGTCCTCGTCGAGCGTGACGGGTATCTCGAACGTGGAGTAGCCGCCGTCGTTTACGGGCGCGTAGTCCACGCCGTTGACGGTCATTTTGTCGTAGTTCGAACTCGACCAGGTGATGGTCGCGGTGTAGGTGTCGCCATCCTTCACAATTGTGGTGGGTGAGGCGATGCTTGCGCGCCCTGACCCGCCGGAGAGCGAGACGCTCACAGTGTATTCCTGAGAGCCTGCCGTGCCACCGGTCGCGTTCGGGCTCGCACTGCACCCCGCGAAGGGAAGCGCGAGCAGGGCGACGAGAACGCAGGCGATCGCGCGCACCGCGATGCTGCGACGCTTCCTGCTTTCCCCCTTGGGAAGAATCGACCGCATGGCGTTACTTCAGTGCGTCGGCGCGCAGATCGACGCCGGCGGATTCGAACACGAGCGTGCGGTCGTACCACTGCTCTTTTCTAATACTCCACGCGGCGCAGGCGGTGTCCTCGTCGAGCGCTTCAACGGGCACGTCGTAGGTGTACTTGCCTTCCGCGTTTTCCACATAGGGGATGAAGTCGGCCTCGCTCGCGGCGGCAGCCTCGTCACCCGTGCCCATGAAGAGCTTGCCGTAGCCCGTGCCGGAAAGTGTCATCACGCAGTGCATGGAGCCGTTTTCCACGATGAGCTGGGCGTCCACAATCCTGAACATGTTCGAGCTGGAATCTACGGTGATCGGATAGGTGCCGTCGGCCACCTTGTCGGCGGTGATGGGGGCAGCGCTTGCGCCCTCGGGCGCATCGGCCGCCTGTTCGGTCTTTTCCTGGGAATCGGCATCGCTTGCCTTTGCGCTGTCGATTGAATTTCCGCCGCAGCCGGCGAGCGAGAACGCGAAAAGCGCCGCCGACAGGGCGAAGGCGAGGGTTTTCTTCAACATGGAGGGGTTCCTTTCAATCGCTTCGACCGCCCGCGCCGTGCGGTGGGCGGGCGGGATGCGAATGCAACGGGCATGCGCCGTCAGTCGGGGAAGGCGCATGCCCGTTGCACGGGGACGCGACCGGCGCCCCCGTGCGCGGCGAGTTTACAGCTTGGCGATGGCGTCGTCCACGTGCGAGACGTAGATGTCGTCGACCGCGACGTTCTGTCCCAGACCCTGGAGCAGGCACGTCACTTCGAAGCCGGCGGCCACGAACTTCGCAGCCCAGCTGTCGGGGTCGGTCTCGTCTGCCATGTCGTTGTTCGCGTGGTCGCCCGCGACCACCATGAACGGCGCGAGCACGGCCTTCTTGTAGCCTGCGGCGCTCGCGGCGGCGATAACATCCTCGCAGGTCGGTTCAGCCTCGACGGTGCCGACGAAGAACTGCGTCAAGCCCTCGTTCTTAAACACTTCCTGCATCTTGGCATAGTCGGCGTTGGAATCGGCTTCGGTGCCGTGGCCCATGAGGCACAGCGCCGTCTTGCCGTCGTCGAAGGACGCCATGTTCTCCTTAATGGCTGCGGCCACCTTCTTGTAGTCGTCGTCGGAGGTGAGCAGCGGGTCGCCGAGCGAGATTTTGTCGAACTTGTCGGCGTACTTGTCGAGCTCGTCTTTCACGTCGGTGTATTCCAGGCCACCCATGAGATGCGTCGGCTGCACGACGATTTCCTTCACGCCGTCTTCCACGCAGCGGTCGAGCGCCTCGGTCATGTTGTCGATCGTGATGCCGTCGCGCTTCTTCAGCTTATCGATGATGATCTGCGCGGTGAAGGCGCGGCGGATGTCGTAGTCCTGCCAGTACTTCTCGCGGATAGCGTCTTCGATGGCGCCGATGGTGATGTGGCGCGAGTCGTTGTAGCTCGTGCCGAAGCTCGTGACGAGGATGACCGGCTTCACGGCCTTCTCCTTTTCGCTCGATTTCTCGGAACTCGCGGAGGTGCTGGAGCAGCCCGCGAGCGCGACTCCGGCGAGCGCGAAGGCTCCGGTTGCTGCGGCGCCCATGAAGCCGCGGCGTGACATCTGGTCGGACATGGTTTTTCCTTTCCTCGGTTTGCCGGTCCCCCGGCGACAGTTGCTTGTCGGCACAAGCGAAAGAAAAGCGCACCCCTCGGGGTTCACAAGGAGCTAACGCCACGGCGATGCCGTGAGGAAAAGGCGAAGCAGTCTGGCTTGGGGCGCGAGGCGGTTCGCCCGTGCGTCCTATACAGTAATGTCCCTTGCCCAGGATTCCCACCTGGTTCCCTCCGCAAGCCAGCGCGGGCTGTGCGGGCGCCGCGCCGGTCATTTCCTTTTATCCGATTGTCATATGCTCGTTGCCGAATCTTTTACTATGATAGTGGGCACTTTTGAACGTGTCAAAGCCAGGGCGGGCGGCATTGCGCCTCCTGCCTGCGTATTTGCGCCGATTGCCGCTGCGGGCGCCGTGTTTTGGCCGCTGCGCGAATGGCAGCGTAAACGGTTGCGATGAGAAACGGGAAGGGAAGGCTCGGATGATTCATATCGTTGGCGCTGGCTCGGGCGCCGCCGACCTTATCACGCTGCGCGGGGCGCGCCTTTTGCGCGCGGCCGACGTGGTCGTTTGGGCGGGGAGCCTTGTGAACCCCGAGCTGCTCGCCGAGTGCAAGGAATCCTGCATCGTCTACGACAGCGCGCACATGACCTTGGAGGAAGTGCTCGACGTGATGTGCGCGGCAGATGCGCGGGGCGAGGAAGTGGTGCGCCTGCACACGGGCGACCCGTGCCTGTACGGCGCCATCCAGGAGCAGATGGACGCGCTCGACGCGCGCGGCGTGGACTACGAGGTGGTGCCCGGCGTGTCGAGCTTTTGCGGTGCCGCGGCGGCGCTTCGCCAGGAATATACGCTGCCGGGAATCAGCCAGTCGGTCGTGATCACGCGGCTTTCCGGGCGCACCCCCATGCCCGCGGGCGAGGGCATGCGCACCATGGCGGAAAGCGGCTCGACTATGGTCATCTTCCTGAGCTCGGGTATGCTCGCCGAGCTTTCCGCCGAGCTTTTGGCCGCGGGCCGCAGCTCCGATGAGCCGGCGGCGCTCGTGTACAAGGCGACCTGGCCTGAGGAGCGCGTGGTGCGATGCACAGTGGGCACGCTCGCCGATGCGGGCGCGCGAGAGGGCATCGACCGCACGGCGCTCGTGGTGGTGGGCCGCGTGCTCGGAGCTCGCGGCAGGCTTGCACACAACGGCGCGCAAGCGGAGTCGTACGAGCGCAGCAAGCTTTACGACCCTTCGTTTTCCACGGGGTATCGGAAGGCGAGCAGCTAGCGTGGCCTTCGAGCACTACATATATACCGGGACGACCCGCCTGCGCTGCGGCTACACCACGGGGAGCTGCGCCGCGCTCGCGGCGAAGGCGGCCTGCGAGATGCTCTTGTCACGAAAGCCCGTCGGCCTCGTGTCGATCGTCACCCCCGGCGGGCTGCCCGTCGAAGCGAACGTGGTCGACGCATGCATCGGCGAGGGGTGCGCCCAGTGCGCCGTGCGAAAGGACGCAGGCGACGATGCCGATGTGACCGACGGCGTGCTCGTGTACGCGCGCGTGGAACA
>JAIHTM010000173.1 GCA_022713905.1 Collinsella sp. | reverse complement strand
TCTTTGTGTTTATGAGCTCCTGTATGTCCCACGGCTCGGCCGGTCTCGAGCCCACCGCCGAGGACAAGCTGCTCAAGGCCCCCGTCGCGCCCGGTTATTCTTTCGCCTTTTCGACCCCGCGCCCGCAATGGCAAGCCGGCACGATGCCCCATATCTATCAGATCGACCCTGCGTGGTCGGAGCTGTCTTACGCCGGCGGCACCATCCGCCAAAATGCCTGCGGGCCTACGTGCCTCACCATGGTCTATATCTTTAAGACGGGACGCACCGATATGACCCCCGTCGATATGTGCGCGCTTTCTGAGGCGGGCAATTACGCCCCCACTGGTGCAACCGAATGGTCGTTTATGACGAGCGGCGCGTGGCAGTTGGGACTTAACGGAACGGAGCTCCATAACGATCGCGACTCGATGACTCAGGCGCTGCGTTCGGGAGCGCCCATCATCGCCGCCGTTCGGCCGGGCACCTTTACCAACGTGGGCCACTACATTGTGCTTTACGGTATTGACGACGCCGACCAGATTGGCGTCTACGACCCCAACTCGGCCAGCCGCAGCGTCCGCCGCTGGGGCGTCGTAGAAGTCCTTAACGAAGTCGAAGCCATGTGGGCCTACTACTAGTCATTGGGGACAGACTTAAATGAGTGGTCGTTGGGGACAGCCTTTAAGGACTGTCCCAAGCTGCCGGCAGGAAAGGAACGTCCCCAAGTGCCGGGTTCCCAATGACTAGGTGAAAAGCAAAAGCCCCGCAGTCGGAGCGGACCGCGGGGCTCATGAAGAGAGGCTAGTTTGCGGGCGTCTTGCCTGGCGCCCACGAGAGAGGCAACAGAGTAGAGACTACTCGTGGATGCGGGTGCCGGAGAGGCCGGCCATGGTCTCGGCGGCCTTGTCCAGAGCGCCGATGATGCAGGTACGGCCCTTGCGGGAACGGGCGAACTTGATGGCGGCGCGGACCTTGGGCTCCATGGAACCCTTGCCGAACTGGCCCTCGTCGGCCAGGCGCTCGGCCTCGTCGGCGGTGATGTCCTCGAGCTCCTCCTGGTTGGGCTTACCAAAGCTGATGGCGACATGCTCAACGGCGGTCAGCAGGAACAGAACGTCAGCGTCGCAGTCCTCGGCCAGCAGCTCGCCGCCCAGGTCCTTGTCGATGACGGCGGGGACGCCCTTGTAGCAGCCCTTGTTCTCGTAGTCGCGGACGACGGGGATGCCGCCGCCACCGCAGGCGATGACGATGAACTCGTTGTCGAGCAGGTTGAGGATGGAGTCAGCCTCGACGATCTTCTTGGGATCGGGGGAAGCGACGACGCGACGCCAGCCGCGGCCGGAATCCTCGACGAAAACCTTGGAAGGATCCTCGGCCATGAACTCCTTGGCCTGCTCCTCGGTGTAGAAGGGGCCGATCGGCTTGGTCGGGTTCTTGAACGCGGGATCGTCCGGGTCGCACTCGATCTGGGTGACGACGGTGGCGGCGTGCCAACGCTTATAGCGCTTGTGCATCTCGCGGCCAATGCCCTGCTGCAGGTGATAGCCGATGTAGCCCTGGGACATGGCGCCGCACTCGGGCAGCGGCATCTCGGGGGTGCCGATGGCGTCGTGGGCAGCGGCGAAGGCGTTCTGAATCATGCCAACCTGCGGGCCGTTGCCGTGGGTGATGATGATCTCGTTGCCCTGCTCGATCAGGCCGAGGAGAGCGTGAGCGGTGTTGCTCACGGCCTCGATCTGCTCAACGGGGTTGTTGCCGAGGGCGTTGCCGCCAAGGGCGACGACGATACGATCGGGCTTGCCAAGAGGCTTAGACATTGCTGGAATCCTTTCTGTAAAAGGCCTACAACCCATTAATAACCCGCGCCCGTGCGATACGCGAGTTTATTAAGGTTTATATTCTCTTTATCGCTCATTTTATTCATTTTGAAAATAGTTGAACGGTGAACGGTCGCTTTTACCCGCTCAGCGTAAAGAAACCCAGCTCAAGCATATCTACGTCAT
This sequence comes from Collinsella sp., assembly GCA_022713905.1. Taxonomy (GTDB): domain Bacteria; phylum Actinomycetota; class Coriobacteriia; order Coriobacteriales; family Coriobacteriaceae; genus Collinsella. The sequence continues at coordinate 3,891 of JAIHTM010000173.1, read as the reverse complement.
TTACGTGCAACTTTATTTTAATAGAGCAGGGATTAGACCAGATTATGCAAACTATATCTTTGCTAAACATAAAACAGACAGCGCAAAATCTTACTCGCACTATACGAGATTCTATGCACTTATTGGACGAGTATGCAGCCCTGCAATAACATGGCGTTTTTCATCCAACTTAAGGAATAGACGAGCGCCCATACCGCGCGTCGGCCGGCAGCCGGCGAGCCGTCTCGTCGGTTGCCGCTTCCAGAAAATCAAAAACTGATATTGCGCGCGCAATTGCTGCATGGTACTTTAGCGAAGAACAGCGCGGGCTGGGGCGACAGAGATTTGTCGTGAAGTTTGGGTTCGGCGACCCCGCTGCTGTCTTCTCCTTATCCGCCAGCGAACCCCTTGAGCGACGGATTGAGGAGGTCCTTACTATGACAAAAATGCTCAAGATCACGCTGAATGGCGAGACGTTTCTCGCCGACATGCTCTGGGACAAGGCTCCCGAGGCATGCAAGCTGTTCGAATCATCCTGTCCAGTCGAGTCACGTATCTTTTCGGCCAAGATCTGCGATGCCGAGGTAACCTATCCTGTCTCGGGCCCCATCGCCAATTACGAGCACATCGAGAACCCCGTCTTTCACGAGCCAGCGGGCGCCGTGAGCTGGTATGGCGGATGGTCATCAATCTGCATCTTCTTTGACGTCTGTGAGCCTTTTGGCACCTGCAACATGTTCGCCCGCATCTGCGAGACAGACCGTGAACGCTTTGCCGCTGCCTGCCGCAATGTCTGGGACAACCAGGGCATGTACATTAAAAACGAAATCGTCGAGATCGAGGCGGAGGCCTAAAGATGATGGATATCAACACCCTGCTCACACTCGACCTTGCCGAGTACACCGCTGCACTTGAGGCCCTCGCCGACCAAATGATGCTCGAGGAGCCCCGCGACATCGACCTGATGCGCCGCCGCAAGCTCGACACCGGCCGCGAATTCGCCGTCTGGAACTTCACCGTCGGCTACTGCATGAACGCCACCGACGCCCTCTCCCTCCTGCGAGCCCAGGCCAACGAAAACGCCAACGATGGCACCGCCGACCTCGCAACGATCAACAACAGCGCCGCACGCCTGTGCGACTGGTTCTCGGGCGCCTTCGACGTCACCGGCAAAATGGATGACACCACGGCAATCCTCGCCCACAGCCGCGACCTCTACGCCCAGGTAGAGACTCACGAACAGTTTGCAGCCCTCACCCGCGCCACCGAGCGCTATCTGGTCCAGCTCCAATTTTGGGTTGACCGCCAGATTCCCTGGCCGGCTATTAGCGACTTCGTCCACGGCTACCGCCTACGCACAGAGAGCGGCGAGACAAGGTAACCAAGCAAGCAGCACCGACAACACCCCACCATCGGGATCCAAAGTAAGAATCAGAGGGCTGAAGACGCACCCAACAGCGTCCCCAGCCCCTTCGCAAAGTAGAGCACTGTTTCAGTGGCTTTGAGGCCTATTCGAACCTTTGCTATCTCCCAATTTTTGTATTTTTACGACAATATTATCTGCAAATTTTTGTATGATTTTAGGCGATTCTATCTGTCAATTTTTGTCATTTGGGGGTTTAATGCTACGCCGTAAGGTCACTGATAGGCTTTTGAGCTGGAAGAATAACTCCAATAAGGCATTACTCGTTACTGGTGCGCGTCAGATTGGCAAGAGCTATGCGATTCGCGCGTTTGGACAAAGCAACTACGCTTCGTATTTTGAGGTCAATTTACTACTCGATGTCGAAGCAAGGAATGCACTTGTTGGCGCAAAGAACTCCGTTGACTTTATCAACCGTGTAGCCCTTCTTGCGGATGCGCCGCTTGTTGAGGGCGATACGCTTGTCTTTGTCGATGAGATTCAGGAGTATCCGCAGATCGTTACACTCATGAAGGCGTTGGTCGAGGATGGGCGCTTTAGCTATGTCTTCTCGGGGTCTATGCTTGGGACTGAGTTTAAGGGGGTCTCTTCTTTTCCGGTGGGGTATGTAGAGCACATTGTTATGCGCCCGATGGATTTTGAAGAGTTTTGTTGGGCAAACAGCGTTAGCGAGAATGTGCTTGCAGGCATTCGCAGCTGCCTTGTCGAGAAACATCCTGTCGAAAACTATATTCATGAGGCGATGCTCAAGAACTATAGAGCTTATATCGTTTGCGGCGGCATGCCGGAGGTCGTTCAGAATTATATTGATTCGGGTTATTCGCTCGTGAGCACACGTGAGCTTCAAACTCAGCTGGTCGATCAGTACAAAAGCGATATCTCAAAATATGCATCGACTCGAGCGTTTAACGTTCGGTCGATTTTTGAGCAAATTCCCGTTCAGCTTGAGGCGGAGTCTCATCGCTTTGTTGTTTCGTCTCTGGGTGAGGGAGCTCGCCTTAAAAAATATGAGCAGGATTTCCTGTGGCTTGTTAACGCAGGTGTTGGATTGATGGTCGCCAGGGTGACGGAGCCACGGAGTCCTCTCAAGAGGACGGAGAAAACGACGGCCTTCAAACTATATGAGTCTGATACGGGCATGCTCGCATCGCGGTACCCCGGCAGCACCGCACGCGCTGTCTATCTTGATATGAAAACTCCCAACCTTGGTGGTCTCTATGAGAACGTGGTCGCGCAGGAACTTGTTGCCCTCGGGGCGGATGCATGGTACTACCAAACGCGTGAGGTCGGTGAAGTTGACTTTGTGATCGAAGGCGCCCACGGGCACGTTGTCCCAATCGAGGTCAAATCGGGCAAGAAAGTTCGAGCGCACGCGGCCCTCGATCGTCTGATGAGTGTGGGCGAGTACAAAATTCCCGAGGCCGTTATACTAAGCCACGAGAATCTCAGCAAAGAGGGCAAGGTTCTGTACGTTCCAATCTACATGACGTTTTGTCTCGATGAGTTTATGGAAAAGGATGACCCCAATAACGATTTCTCGTTCGCGCCCATATCTCTCTAGCCATTTGAATCTGCAATCCAGCCCCGTCCACGCATCAATGCATTTCCCAAGGTGCTGCGCGTTTCGCGGCAAAGCCGCGAAAAAGCAAAGGGATAAGAAGCCGCAACAACCCCGCCCCCCATCCATCCCCAAAGCAACGCGCCTTTCGCGGCAAAGCCGCGAAACAGCGACCGGGACAAAAGGCCCCCACAACCACGTCCTTCATTCAGCCCCACAATCCGAGGACGTAGTCGTAGCAGGATCTGAGGGCTGACCTTCGCGGACACTCCGCAGGACGAAAGAACCCCCGCCGCACGTAGTGCGCAGCGGGGGTTCTTTCATGTCCGAGGACGTCCGCGAAGGTTAGCCCTCAGATCCTGCGGCGGGAGACCTAGGCCTCGTTGTACACCGTCTTGAGCTTCAGCAGGTGAGCGTAGCGGTCCATAGCGGCCTGCTCGTTCTCCTTGAAGAGCTCCTCGGCGCGCTCGGGGAAGGAACGCGTCAGCGAAGCGTAACGGGCCTCGTTCATCAGGAACTCCTGATAACCGCCCGCGGGCTCCTTGGAATCGAGCGAGAACTTCTTGCCGGCAGCAGCCTCGGGGTTGAAGCGGAAGAGGTTCCAGTAACCGCACTCGACAGCCTTCTTCATCTCGGCCTGGCAGTTCTGCATGCCGCCCTTCTTGATGGAGTGCATCTCGCAGGGGCTGTAGCCGATGATGAGGGACGGGCCGTCGTAGGCCTCGGCCTCGTGGATGGCCTTGAGGGTCTGAGCCGGGTTGGCGCCCATGGCGACCTGCGCCACGTAGACGTAGCCGTAGCTCATGGCAATCTCGGCCAGGGACTTCTTCTTGGTCACCTTACCGGCAGCGGCGAACTGAGCGACCTGGCCCAGGTTCGAGGCCTTGGAGGCCTGACCACCGGTGTTGGAGTAAACCTCGGTGTCGAAGAC
>JAIHTM010000172.1 GCA_022713905.1 Collinsella sp. | reverse complement strand
CGATTGGGGTTGTCTGCACAATTCGCGGTATTATGTTGCGGAGTTTTGAAAGGAGCCGCTGGTGGTCACGACGACGTTTGCTTCGCCTTTGGGCGAAATCTTGCTTGCCGCTGATGGCCGCGGTCTGACGGGGCTTTGGTTTGAGGGACAGGAGCATTTTGGCTCCACGCTTCTCAAAGAAGATCCTGAACATGTTGAAGGCGCCGATGCAGTTTCTGGTGCTGGCGGCATGTCGTCGGTGAGTCCTGCAAATGGTGCGGCTTCTTCGGTGCTTGAGCGTTCGTGGGCTTGGCTGAATGCTTATTTTGCAGGGCAGGAACCTCGGTTTACGCCGCCGTTGCATTTGATTGGCACGGCGTTTCAGCGTGAAGTTTGGTACGAGCTGCTTTCTATTCCGCGTGGCGAGGTCGCTACGTATGGCGAGATCGCCCAGCGTGTTGCGGCTCGACATCGTGTGCCGGGAAATGAGACACCCGTTGTGTCTCCCCGTGCCGTGGGGGCCGCGGTCGCTCGCAACCCTGTTTCGATTATTGTGCCATGCCATCGCGTGGTGGCGGCCGACGGCTCGCTTAACGGATATGCCGGCGGGCTTGATCGCAAGGAGTGGCTGCTTCGGCTTGAGGGCGCGTACGAGGAGTAACACTCGAGCGCTTTGCATAGCCAAGACGCCGTTTCCGGTTGAGACCACCTGCTTGGACATCCATCTACGCCCGCTTCTGCAGGGCGTAGATCGACTTATCCATGTTGAACAGGTAAGCCACGACGCAGACAATAAAGAACTTCGGCAAGTCGCCAAAGCCGAAGACTTCGCAGCCAATAAGGATCGGCGCGAGCAGCGTATTGGTGGCGCTGCCAAAGACGGCGGCGTATCCCAGCGCGGCGCAAAGCCCGATGGGCATGCCGAGTTGAGCCTCGTTATGGTGACATCTGGGTAACAGAAAGGCCCGCGTTCCTCAGAGGCAAGATAGGCAATTCTGCTTCTGAGGTAGATCTCAATTCTGCCGACCGCATCAAACATTAACTGCCGGAGGGCTCGGTCAAATTCATACGTGTAGATGATGGTTTCGAATGTTGTGCCTTCGCGAAAGATGGTAATCCCGGACTTGCATTTGGTTTGCAGGGAAACCAGTAGGCCGACAGTTTGTAGTGGCCGACTTCGACCAAAGCTCGCTCGAGTTCGCTTTGATTAGAGCACTTAAGACCCTTGTTTTCTGTCAATAGTGCTATCTGTTCGTTGATGGATATCCGCGACTTCCGGTATTTCATTTAAGCCTCTTGATAGAAAAAGGGCTGGAGTTGCGCATCGTTGAGAGACTTTCCAGCTTTAGCAAAACAAACTCATAAGATGCGACGGGCCGCGTCAAGATAATTACCGGACGGCCTAGGAGGCGGCTGGTTGACTGGCCTAAAACCTGATGCGCGGGGCGGCGCTCCACGCTATTCAGCGCGCTTGATAGGATGACGAACCACAGTTTTAAGTTTCTCCGGCGCACACTTGCGTGGATCGGAGAGATAGATTTCGTGATGTAAACGGGTGCCTGAGAAGTCGGGGACATAGCCCTGCTCGGTTGTGTATTCATGCATAGCGTCTACGGTCGCCGGTTCGTTGTCGTAGGGACCGGTGTGCATGCATTGAACGCAGAGACCCTCATCAACTTTAAGCAGCTCGACGGCGGAAAAGTCCAGTTTCTTTTTGGTCGTGGCCTCCGCGACTGCCCAGTCAAAATCATCTCGGCTGACGAAATCGGGCAGGCGGATGCACGAGATAAAGTTGAAATCGTCCTTGCGTACATAATCGATGTCGCCGCTCGGGGAGTCTTGCCACCAGAATCCCTCGAGCGGCGGTACTACAAAGTCGAAATAGCCCTCGATACTCCTTGAGCCTTTCTTCGACATCTTGACGGTATAGGCGATGCCGTAAAGCAGTGGCAGGGCGTTTTGATACTCGCCACCTTCGGTATTTGGGTCGCCCTTTCCGCGAACGGCAACGTAGCTCATAGGCGGGACAGTTACGATACTCGGCTTGCTTGCAGGTTTGTAGAGCTCCTTGCATTCCTTCTTAAAGTCGAACGCCATGTTGGCCGCCTTTCTGCGTATTGGCCTGCTTAGATAGTGGAATCATATCATAGAAACGAACAGTTGTTCGAATGATTTTGCTGACAGATAGAGATGCGTGCGTTGTGTTTGGCGGTCGGCCTGACCCCGTCGATGATTTCTCTGCCTTTCCGGTGCCTCATCTATGGTTGCCGTTTCCCCATATAAAACCTGCCAAAATGAACCTGTCCCTTTTTGGTCGGTGCGAAATGGGTAATACTAAAGAGTTATCCGACCAGATGGGAACCGATCGATGGCTTATATCGAATTCAAAGACGTCATCAAGGCATACGGCGAGGGCGACGCCCGCATTCACGCACTCGACGGCGCGAGCTTTACGGTCGAGCGTGGCGAGCTCGCCATCATTTTGGGCGCCTCGGGTGCCGGCAAGACTACGGCGCTCAACATCCTGGGTGGCATGGATACGGTAACCTCCGGCACTGTGACGGTGGACGGGCGCGACGTGAGCTCCGCCAACGAGGCGCAGCTCGTGGAATACCGCCGTGCCGACGTCGGCTTTGTCTTCCAGTTCTACAATCTGGTCCCCAACCTGACGGCGCTCGAAAATGTCGAGCTTGCGGCGCAGATTTGCCCCGATTCGCTCGATGCCGAGCAAACGCTTCGTCAGGTTGGCCTGGGCGACCGTCTTGCTAACTTTCCGGCGCAGCTTTCGGGCGGCGAGCAGCAGCGTGTGTCCATCGCCCGCGCGCTGGCCAAGAACCCCAAGTTGCTCCTGTGCGACGAGCCCACGGGCGCACTCGACTACAAAACCGGCAAGCAGATCTTGCAGCTGCTACAGGACACCTGTCGCAAGCAGGGCATCACGGTCATCATCATCACCCATAACTCCGCGCTGGCGCCCATGGCCGATCGCCTGATCCGCTTTAAGAGCGGCCGCGTGGAGAGCGAGACGGTCCAGCAAAATCCCGTGCCTATCGAGACGATCGAGTGGTAGCGCCCATGGACCAAGATCGCCAAAACAGCCTACGCCGCGACGCACAGAACACGGAGCGCGAGCAGGATTTTACGACCTACCGCACCGCCCAAAGCTCAAACGATATGGTGCCGACGGTTTTTCGCCGTGGCATCTACCGCACAATCCGAGGCAGTCTTAAGCGCTTCTTGTCAATCGTCGTGATCACCGCGCTCGGCGTGAGCGTGATGTGCGGCCTTAAGGCGGGTTGCGAGGACCTGTGCGATTCGGTTGACGCCTACTTCGACCAGCAAAATGTCTATGACATTAACGTGCAGTCGACCTATGGCCTGACTGACGATGATCTCGACGCCATCCAAGAGGTCGATGGCGTCGAAACGGCCGAGGGCATCTACACCGAGACCGCCTACACCGCCGTGGGCACAACGCGCGAGCGCGTGGTCGTGCAAAGTCTCTCCAAGGAGAATATCGATCAGCCAGTGCTCGTGAACGGCGATTTGCCCGAGAGCGCCGATGAGGTCGCGGTGACTTCGAAGTTCCTGAAGGCTTCGGGCAAAAAGCTCGGCGATACGGTGAGCTTTGCTGCCAACGATGCGAGCTCGTCGAACCAAAGCGCCAAGGATCAGTTTGCCGATGGCGATTACACCATCACGGCCGAGGTTCTCGATCCCACTGATGTGAGCTCCGACTCGACGGTCAACGCCTTCCGTGCCGCCTCGGCGGCGGACTATAAGTTCTATGTGAGCGAGGACGCCGCGACATCTTCTTCCTACTCCGCGGTCCACGTGGTCGTCGAGGGAGCCAAGGATCTCAACTCATATTCGGATGCCTACGCGGCAAAGATCAATGAGGTCAAGGGCAATATAGAGAAGATCCGCGAGGAGCGTGAGAAGGCGCGCGCTCAGGAGCTGACGGTCGACACGCCGACAAGCTTGGATGCGGCCGAGCGTCAGGCCGCCATGCTCTTTGGGATCGAGCAGGACAACATCAATCGCATGGCCGAGGGCAGCGACGAGCGTGCGCAGGCGCAAGCCGACCTGGACCAGCGCCGTGCCGCCGCCGACCAACAGTTTGCCGACGCCCGCGCCGAGCTTTCCGACCTGGGCGAATGCACCTGGTACATCCAGGACCGCGGCAATATCGCAAGCTACTCGAGCGTGGAGAGCGATAGCTCGTCAATTGAAGCCATCGCCACGGTGTTCCCGTTCATCTTCTTTATCGTCGCCGTGCTCATCAGCCTTACCACCGCCACGCGTATGGTCGAGGAGGAGCGCACGCTCATCGGCCTGTATAAGGCGCTCGGCTATTCGCGCGGACGCATCCTGTCCAAATACGTGGACTATGCGCTGTGGGCTTGTCTGATCGGCGGCGTGCTCGGCAACATCATCGGATTTGTGGGCCTGCCGCTGTTCCTGTTTACGGTGTTCGACGACATGTACTCGCTGCCCCAGATGCTGCTTTCGTACGACATCGTGTCCTCGACCGTCTCGGTGGCGCTGTTTGCCGTGGGCGTGGTGGGCGCCACGATTATCGCCTGCCGCCACGAGATGGCCGAGACCCCGGCCTCGCTTATGCGTCCCAAGGCCCCGCGCGCTGGCTCGCGCATCTTGCTCGAGCGCATCGGCTTTATCTGGCGCCGCATGGGCTTTTTGAACAAGGTCGCTGCACGCAACCTATTCCGTTACAAAAAGCGCGCCTTTATGACCATCTTTGGCATCGCGGGCTGTACGGCGCTTGTGATTTGCGGCATGGGCATCCGCGATACGTCGGTGGCGCTTTCGCCCAAGCAGTACGGGCATATCACGCGCTATGACCTGCTGGCGGTTGCCAATCCCGACGATTTTTCGCAGACGTGCGCGGCATTGGATGAGCGAAGCGCAGCCAAGGATTCCGACGTGACCGTGACTTCGACGCTGCCGATTATGACCGACAACGTCACCTTTACATTTGGCGGCAAGAGCGAGACCGTGCAGCTGATCGTGGTGCCCGATGATCGCACGGGCGACTTGGACGACTACGTGTGCCTGGAGGATGAGTCCAAAGAGCCGCTCGCTTTGCGCGACGGGGATGTGTATCTGAGCAAAAGCTCGCAATTGGTGTTGGGGATTCAACCGGGCGATACGGCGCAGGTTCAGGATTCGTCGCTCAACGTCGCCGATGTCGAGGTGAGCGGTATTTCGCTCAACTACCTGGGCAACACGCTCTATATGACGCAGAGTACCTATGAACGTGCGTTTGGTCGAAGCGTCCGTCTCAACGGCATCTTTGCGCTGCTCAAGGGTTCGTCGGCCGATCAGATTGCGTTTAGCAAGCAACTTAAAAGCGACGGATGGCTGACGCTTTCGAGCACGGCCGAGCATTGGGAAAACTACGAGGCCAACTTCACCATCATCAACTCGGTCGTGGTGCTCGTGACCTTTATGGCGGCGTGCCTGTCGTTTGTGGTGGTGTTTACGCTGTCCAACACCAACATCTCGGAGCGCGAGCGCGAGCTGGCGACTATTAAGGTGCTGGGCTTCCGCCGCGGCGAGGTGCACCATTACGTCAACAAGGAGACGTTGATTTTGACGGCAATCGGTGCCGCGCTGGGCGTTCCGCTGGGCGGCTTGCTGGCCGAGAGCTTTACGTACATCCTGCAGATGCCGTCGCTCTACTTTGACGTTGAGGTCGAGCCGCTGAGCTACGTGCTTGCCGTGGTGCTGGCCTTTGCGTTCACAATCATCGTCAACCTCGCCACCAATCGAACGCTCAACAAGATCGACATGGTCGGAGCCCTCAAAAGCGCCGAGTAGCCTACCAAAAAGGGACAGGTTCATTTTTGGTAGGTTTTATCTGGGCAAACGCCGGGCAACAATTAGGT
>JAIHTM010000171.1 GCA_022713905.1 Collinsella sp. | reverse complement strand
GAGAAAAAGAAGGTCGAGATGCTCCAGCTTCTGCTGCTGCAGCCCAAGCTCGCCATCCTGGACGAAACCGACTCCGGCCTGGACGTCGACGCCCTTTCCACCGTCAGCCACGGCATGGACGCCTACCGCAAGAGCTGCGACGGCTCCATGCTCATCATCACGCACAACACGCGCATTTTGGAGCACCTGGATGTCGACCGCGTCCACGTTATGGTCAAGGGCCACATCGTACGCGAGGACGACGCCTCGCTGATCCCCTGGATCGACAAGAACGGCTTTGAGACCTTCGAGCGCGAGGCCGCCGAGCAGCGCGCCCAGGCCGAGTCCGCCGTTGCCGAGCAGCAGGCGTAAAGGGGCGACGCAATGACCAAGAACCGCACCGAGGTCGCGGACATCGACCGCAGCCTCTACGACTTCACCTATGGCGAGGAGGGATTCGAGCGCCTCGACGCCGGCATCACGCCCGACATCGTGCGCGAGATCAGCGCCAAGAAGGACGAGCCGCAGTGGATGCTCGACCTGCGCTTAAAGTCCCTCGAGATCTTCAATCGTTTTCCCGACCCGACGTGGGGCCCCTCCATCGAGGGCCTGGACATGGACAACATCGTCACCTACGTCAAGCCCAACACCGAACAAAAGCACGACTGGGAGTCGGTGCCCGACGACATCAAGAATACCTTTGAGCGCCTGGGCATCCCCGAGGCCGAGCGCAGCTACCTGGCGGGCGTCGGCGCGCAGTACGACTCCGAGCTCGTCTACCACAACATGCAGGACACGGCGTCCAAGATGGGCATCGTCTACTCCGGTATTGAGGAAGCCCTGCATGACCCGCAGTGGGAGCCGCTCATCCACGAGAAGTTTATGACGCTCATCCCGCCCACCGACCACAAGTTTGCGGCCCTGCACGGCGCCGTGTGGTCGGGCGGCTCGTTTGTCTACGTGCCCAAGGGCACCAAGCTCGATTTTCCGCTGCAGAGCTACTTCCGCCTCAACGCCAAGGGCGCCGGTCAGTTTGAGCACACGCTCATCATCGTCGAGGACGATGCCGACCTGCACTTTATCGAGGGTTGCTCCGCGCCCAAGTACAACGTGGCCAACCTCCACGCCGGCGCTGTGGAGCTTTTTGTGGGCAAACGCGCACACCTGCGCTACTCGACCATCGAGAACTGGTCCAAGAACATGTACAACCTCAACACCAAGCGTGCGCGCGTGGACGAGGACGGCGACATCGAGTGGATCAGTGGCTCCTTCGGCAGCCACGTGGGCTACCTCTACCCCATGAGCGTGCTCAACGGCCGCCGCGCCCGGTCGAGCTTTACCGGCATCACCTTTGCCGGCGCCGGTCAGAACCTCGATACCGGCTGCAAGGTCGTGCTCAACGCACCCGATACCTCGGCAACCGTCGAGACCAAGGGCATCTCTAAGAGCGGCGGTATCCAGACCTTCCGCAGCTCTATCGTTGCCACGCCCAAGGCCGAGGGCTCCAAGGCAACCGTGAGCTGTCAGTCGCTGATGCTCGACGACCAAAGCCGCTCCGACACTATTCCGGCCATGGACATCCGCGCCAAGAACGTCGACATCGGCCACGAGGCCACCATCGGCCGCATCGGCGACGATAAGGTGTTCTACCTGATGAGCCGCGGTATCTCGGAGGAAGAGGCCCGTACCATGATCGTCAACGGCTTTGCCAACCCGGTCTCCAAGGAGCTGCCGCTGGAGTACGCCGTCGAGATGAACAACCTGATCAAGCTCGAGATGGAAGGAGCGATCGGATAATGAAACAGGAAACCAACACCGCTGCTACCACGCTCGAGCAGGTCAACGCGATGCCGGCTGCCACTTGGGGCTGGCTGAAGATGAATCAGACCAAGCTCGAGCTCTCTAACGAGCTTGCCGCCGCTCCCACCGAGACCATTGAGGTCGAGGGCTTGGACGAGCAGTTTACCGGCGTGGCAGACGCGTTCGACGCCGCCATGGACGCCATGGCCGAGCGCTTCCCCGAGCGCCGTGCCTCCGCCCCCGGTGATGCCGCCGACCGCGCCCGCATCACGCCCGAGACCGAGCTCGACGTGCCCGCAACCTCCGTCTACCAGGCCGGCGCCATTAAGCTCGAGGAAGAGCTCTCCCCTGCTGAGGCCTTCGAAACCGGCATGGGTGAGGCTGCCTACGCCTACTTGGCCGAGCACGCTACCAAGCGCATCGTCATCGATGTGCCCGCATACAAGCACGCCACGGTTACCGTGCGCGTGAGCGGTGTCGATGCAGCCGCGGCCATCGCCGCCATCGACGTCGTCGCCCGTCCGCAGGCAACACTCGATCTGCGCATAGCCCTGGACTCCCCCGTCAACGGCCAGGGCGTCGTGGGCTCTGTGCTACGCGTGTGCGCTTACGAGTACGCCACCGTCAACGTAACCTGCACGCAGACGCTCGATGACAGCTGGATCGCACTCGATGACACCGGTCTATTCCTAGACGAGGGCGCGCGCGTCAACGTGCAGCACACCGTCCTGGGTGCCGGTGCCAGCGCCACCGGCCTCGCCGGCGACCTGCTGGGCGACACCGCCAAGGTGACCATCGATACCGATTACCTGGGCGCCCGCGAACAGGTGCACGACTTTAACTACGAGCTGCGCCACCGCGGTCGTAAGACCGAGTGCGAGATCGACGCCAACGGCGTGCTGACTGGCACGTCCAAGAAGGTCTACCGCGGCACCATCGACCTCGTGCACGGCTGCAAGGGCGCAACCGGCACCGAGCGCGAGACCGTGCTGCTCGCCAACAAGGGCGTCGACAACAAAACCGTCCCCGTCATCCTCTGCGACGAGGACGACGTCGCCGGCAACCACGGCGCCACCATCGGTCACGTCCGCGACGAGCAGCTGTTCTACCTCGCCTGCCGCGGCCTTGACCAAAATGCCGCCGAGGACCTGTTCATCCGCGCCAAGCTGGAGGACGCCGCGCTTTCCGCCACCGACGAGCGCACCCGCGCCGCCGTCGTCCGCCTGGGCAACAACCTGATCGACAACTTTGAAGAGGAGCTCGCATGATCGACACCGAGCACGTTAAATGCGATACCTGTACCGCACCGGAGCCTATGGAGCTCGACGCCAGCGACGAGGCTTCGCGCGGCTGGCCCACTGTGGACATCGAGACCAACCCCTACAAGGGCCAGTTCCCGCTGTTCCAGCAGCACCCCGAGATCGCCTTCCTCGATAGCGCCGCCACCGCGCAGCGCCCTGCCTGTGTGCTCGACGCCGAACGCGACTTCTATCAGCGTATGAACGCCAACCCCCTTCGCGGCCTGTACTCGCTGTCCGTCGAGGCCACCGACGCCATCGCGAAGGTCCGCCAACAGATCGCCGACCTCATCGGCGCCGCCCAGGCCAACGAGGTCGTCTTCACCCGCAACACGAGCGAGTCGCTCAACCTGGTCGCCAAGAGCTTTGCACCCACGGTGCTCGAGCCCGGTGACGAGGTCGTCATCACCATCATGGAGCACCACTCCAACCTAATCCCGTGGCAGCAGGTCTGCCGCGAAACCGGCGCCAAGCTCGTCTACCTCTACCCCACCAAGACCGGTCAACTCACCACCGAGGAGGTTCTGTCCAAGGTGGGCCCCAAGACCAAAATCTTGGCCGTGGGTCAGGTTTCTAACGTGCTGGGCGTCGAGAACCCGGTCAAGAACCTCGGCAAGCTCGTCCATAAGTACGGCGGCTATCTGGTCGTCGACGGCGCGCAGTCGCTGCCGCACATGCCGGTCGATGTGGCCGACCTGGGAGCCGACTTCTTTGCCTTTAGCGCACACAAGGCCATGGGCCCCATGGGCATCGGCGTGCTGTGGGGCAAGATGGACCTGCTCAACGCCATGCCGCCCATGCTCACCGGCGGCGAAATGATCGACTCTGTCACCGAGCAGGACGCCGTCTGGGCGCCCGTCCCCGAGAAGTTCGAGGCCGGCACGCAGGACGCCGCCGGCATCTTCGCCACGGGCGCGGCACTCGACTACCTGGTCAACACGGTGGGTTACGAGAACATTCAGGCCCGCGAGCAGGCACTCGTCCACTACCTGATGGGCGAACTCATGCAGCTCGACTTTGTCCAGATCATCGGCTCCATCTATTGGGACAACCACCACGGCGTCGTGAGCTTTAACGTCAAGGGCATCCACCCGCACGACGTCGCGAGCATCATGGACATGGACGGCGTCTGCATCCGCGCCGGCCACCACTGCGCGCAGCCGCTGCTTACCTGGCTGGGCGTCGAGAACCTTGCCTGCTGCCGCGCCAGCGTGGCCTTCTACAACGACAAGGCCGACATCGACAAGTTCATCGCCGGCCTGCATCACGTTTGGAGCACGTTCAATGGGTAATCTGTACACCTCCACCACATTTATGGAGCACAACTCGCACCCCGACTATAAGTACGAGATGGATGCTCCCACGCACGAGCACGACGGCATCAACCCCAGCTGCGGAGACGAGCTCACCCTGCAGCTACGTGTCGAGAACAACGTGATCGAGGAGGCCTCCTTTACCGGCCACGGCTGCGCCATCAGCCAGGCCAGTGCCGACATCATGGCCGACCTCATCACCGGCGAGACCGTCGAGGAAGCTCACCGCCTGGCAGAGCTCTTCCTCGCCATGATCCGCGGCGAGCAGCTCTCCGAGGAAGACCTGGAAGACCTGGACGAGGCCGCCCAGCTTCAGGACATCTCGCACATGCCCGCCCGCGTCAAATGCGCCGAGCTCGCCTGGCGCACCCTCGACGGCATGCTCGAGGGGTAAACTAACCAGTAGCGTATGCCCCGAATCCAAGGTTTTTGATTGCCGAGCCGCCCGATACGGGCGGCTCTGTTTTTCCTAATGAGCGCGGACGCACGAAGTCCGCGCGTCCGACGCTCCGTCTGTCATTTACCACACAGCAGACGCGAACACGGGCGTTTTTCACAGCACCAAAGGCCTGCGGCAGGGCCCCGGACCCGCCAAGCAATTCGCCAAGCCCCGTTCTGCGAAGCTCCGACTCGCTTCGCGCCTACCGCAGACGGGTCCCATAGGGAGCGGCGTGCATTTTTGCGAGTATTCAGCACGCCAAGCTGTGTGTATACACATCGAAAGCGTTAATCAACGTCTTTAGGCGCATATATATTGTGTTTTAGAACAAGCATCGCGGTCTGACGGGACGCAGGCACGTGCTTCGGGGGCGCAACGGCGAGAATCAATAGCTTCGGGACCCGTATGTTGCAAGATTGCGGCGGTGCCGACAGCACCACGATGCTGAAAACTCGGTTTATTGCACGGCGCAGACAGGGGTAGGCACGGGCAAATCCGGACTGAGCCGTTATTTTATGCAAGATGGCGATTGTTCTATGCATATTAAGAAGTGCAGTTACCGTACCAAGCTTTTAAACGCTGGTTGCGGCGTATGGACGACCCCAGCTGCGGTGAACAGGCGACCCTACATCACGTTTCCGCCAGCCCTCATCGCCGTTCGCGCGCGGGCGCGCACGATACGAGAGACGCTACTTTTGCCAATCCCGGTATAGCGCTCAATCTGGCGCACCGTGAAACCGGCATCGTGCAATCCAACAATAACGGTATCACGCTGCGCCGGCGGTGCAGTTTTAACCCCATTGAGCGGAACCCCGAGGCTCTTCGCCATCTTGTCGGCAAAGGCGTGGCGTTCCCACTCTGTCTCTTTCATATCGCACAGCGCCGGCTCGCTACCGTCGGGCGTCGAAAGCGAATAGGCAGCAAAGGCCTCGGCAGAACCAAAAAGCTCAAGCACGCAAGAAGGATCGCAAAAGGCTCTGTTAGACCAGGATTGACATGCCGACCTGCCGGCTAACTCGCCGTCTCCCCGTCGGGCGCCGGCATCTTGACCCTCATCTCGAACGGCAT
>JAIHTM010000170.1 GCA_022713905.1 Collinsella sp. | reverse complement strand
CGGCGGGGGCGTTCCTCGCGCTTCTGTGCTCGCTCGTGTTCTCCCGCGCGCTTTCGGGGCTCGCCGTAGAATGCTGGCCTGCCGCGCGGGCGGACGGCATGGCCGCGGGGCTCTCGCCTGCGAAGAAGCGCGCGGAGATCGTCGTGCCGCTTTGCGCTTTCGCTGCTGCTTCGGCTGCAGGGATGGTCGCGTGCGCTCAGGCCGTCGGCGCCCTTATAGCGGTGGCGGGGCTTTTGGTGCTCGCGTGGTACCGCCATGTTGCCCTGTCCCGCTTCGGCGGGGTGACGGGTGATTTGGCCGGATGGTTTCTGCAATGGGCCGAGCTCGCGATGCTTGCCATGCTGGTGGCGGGGGGCATGCTCCTATGATTCTCGTGGTAGGTGGCGAGCATTCGGGGAAGAGGACCTTCGTGCGCGAAAAGCTCGGGTTCGCGGCGGACGATTTCGTCGACGCGGCGCAGCTTGCGGAGGGCGGCGTGCCCGCGGCTTTTGCCGGCCGTGTCGCGTACCGTGCTGAGGAACTCGTACGCGCGCTCGACGCTGACCGGGCGCTCGAGCGGCTGTTCGGCTTCGACGTAGTGATTCTGCCCTTGGTCGGCTCGGGGGTCGTCCCCATGCGCGCGGAAGACGCCCAATGGCGCGAGCGCGCGGGGCGCCTGGGATGCGCGCTCGCTGCGCGCGCCGACGTCGTCGTGCGCATGACGTGCGGGATACCCCAGGTCATTAAAGGAAACCTTGACGATGCGCCTCGAGGGACGCAGGGCGCGGGCGCGCCTTTGGAAGTCGTCTTCGTGCGCCATGGTGCCACGGCGGGCACGGAAGACCATCGCTACAGCGGGGCGGGCACCGACGAGCCCCTGTCGATCGCGGGCGAGCGCGCTTTGCGCGACCTCGCGTGCGATCGTGACGTGTTCCGTGTTATCACGAGCGGCATGGCCCGCACCGACCAGACGGCGCGCATTCTCTTCCCGAACGCGGAGCTTATGGCGTGCCCCGGTCTGCGCGAGATGGATTTCGGTGACTTCGAGGGGCGAAGCGCCGCCGAGCTTAAAGAGGATGTGCGCTACCGCGCCTGGGTAGACTCCTGGTGCGAGACGCGCTGCCCGCATGGCGAGGGCAAGAGCGATTTCACCCGCCGCGTCGTCGCGGCGTTTCGGGAGGCGTGCGAATCGGAGCGCGCCCAGGGGAGTGGGCGCGCCGTCTTCGTCGTTCACGCGGGTACCGTGAAAGCGCTGCTCTCCGAGCTAGCTGTCCCGAAAATGGGATACTTCGACGTGCATACCGAGCCGGGCGGCGCATGGGCCGCCACCTGGGATGGGCGCTGCCTTCTCGACGTTCGCCCCGCTTCGGGGGGCGATGTCCGGTGATGACCATTCTTGCCGTCGCCGCCGGGTTCGCGGCCGACCTTGCCTTCGGCGACCCGCGCTGGCTTCCCCATCCCGTCGTCGCCATGGGGCGCGCGATCACGTGGGCCGAAGGACGCCTGCGGCGCGCATTCCCGCAAACGTCCACGGGCACGCGCGCCGCAGGGCTTGTGCTCGCCGTGGCGCTTCCGCTTGCGTGTGGGCTTTTGACCTGGGGAATCCTGCATCTTTGCGGCATGGTTCACTCCGGCTTGCGCTTCGTGGCCGAGGCATGGGCGAGCTATCAGATTCTCGCGGCATGCGAGCTGCGCCGCCAGAGCCTGGCCGTGGCCCGCGCGTTCTCGAAGGGCGGCCTTGTCGCGGCGCGCGAAGCCGTCGGGCTCATCGTGGGACGCGACACGTCTGTTCTCGACGAGCAGGGCGTCGCGCGCGCCGCCGTGGAAACGGTGGCGGAGAACGCGAGCGACGGCGTCATCGCGCCGCTTTTCTACCTTATGATCGGGGGTGCGCCCTTGGGCATGGCGTACAAGGCGGTGAATACGCTCGACAGCATGGTGGGCTACAAAAACGAGCGCTACATCAACTTCGGCTGCGCCTCGGCGCGCCTCGACGATGCGGTGAACTGGATTCCCTCGCGCTTATCGGCCCTGCTCATGATCGCCGTGTGCCCGATCGTCGGGCTCGACGCGCGCGGGGCGGCGCGTATCTGGCGCCGCGACAGGCGACGCCATGCGAGCCCCAACTCGGCGCAGACCGAGTCAGTGTGTGCGGGCGCGCTCGGGCTGCGCCTGGCAGGACCCGCGGTGTATTTCGGCAAGCTCGTTGAGAAACCGACGATAGGCGACGCGTCCCGCGAAATCGAGTGGGGCGACATCGCCCGGGCGACAAGGCTCATGCTCGCCGCGTCCGTATGCGCGCTCGTCGTCTTCGGCGCCGCGCGCGCGGCGGTCGTGCTCGCCGTGGGGGCGATGGCATGAGGGAAGACCACGCTGCGTCCCGGGCTGCCGGGGGAATCCTGCGCGCCCGTACGCATGGGGGCAGCGCGCAATCGCTCGGCATCGGTTGCGAAGGGGGCGCCTCCGACCTCATCGACTTCTCGGTGAACGTGAATCCGGCAGGCCCCTCGCCGCTCGCCGTCGCCGCAGCTTGCAAGGCGCTTTCTCGAATCGACGCCTACCCCGATAGGGAAAGCCGCGCCCTCGTTCGCGCCCTAGCGCGCGCCCAGGGCATTCCCGAAGATACTATCGTCTGCGGCGCGGGCGCGTCCGACATCATCTGGCGGCTCGCTGCGGCGGTGCGCCCGAAACGCATCGTCGTGTGCGCGCCGACGTTCTCTGAATATGCGGAGGCGGCATCGTACTACGGCGCATGCGTGCAGGAGTTCCCGCTTTCCGAAGCGGACTACTTCGACGTGCCCGCCTCCTTCGCCCGCGCGATTGAGGGGCCGGGAGACGTGGCGTACCTCTGCAATCCGAACAACCCGACGGGGCGCCTCGTCGACCACTGCGTGATCGATGCCGCGGCTTGCCGCTGCGAGCAGGTGGGCGCGCTGCTCGTCGTGGACGAGTGCTTCCTCGGATTTGCGCCCGACGCCCGCGAAAGGAGCGTGGCCGCACGCGCCGCGTGTTCGCGCCATGTGGCCGTGCTCTCCGCGTTCACCAAGCTCTACGGAATGGCGGGGTTGCGGTTGGGATATCTGATCAGTGGAAACGCCCAACTCATCGAGGGGATTCGCCGGGCGGGGCAGGCGTGGCCCGTCTCCTCGGTCGCCGAGGCCGCGGGCATCGCCGCCCTGGAAGACGTCGAATACGTCTCGCGCACGCGCGATGTATTGGCGGGCGAGCGAGCGTGGCTTTCCCACGAGCTCTCCTCGCTCGGGCTTTCCGTCGTGCCGTCGGATGCGAACTTCCTTTTAGTCCGCACGCCGGCGAAAGACATCCCCGAGCGTCTGTATAAACAGGGGGTTTTGGTCCGCACGTGCGACTCGTTTTCGGTACTGTCCCGCTTCTGGTGCCGCGTCGCGGTGCGCACGCGCAAGGAGAACGCCCGGCTTGTGATGGCGTTCAGCCGCGCGCTTCGGGCGGAAGGCGCATCGGGCGAAGGCGAACCCGACGAACGGGGCGGCGCTTCTTGCAGCGGCGCTATAGCGGGCGCGGATGGCCGAGGCTCGGCGAAGGAGGTCGATACCCGTGGGTAGGGCGAAGCCCATCATGATCCAGGGCACCATGTCGAACGCGGGGAAGAGCCTGCTTGCGGCGGGGCTGTGCCGTGTGCTTTCGCAGGACGGCCTGCGCGTGGCTCCCTTCAAGAGCCAGAACATGGCGCTCAACAGCGGTGTCACGGCCGACGGGCTCGAGATGGGGCGCGCCCAGATCATGCAGGCCGAGGCGTGTGGCATCGCGCCCGACGTGCGCATGAACCCCATCCTGCTCAAGCCCGAAAGCGACCACCGAAGCCAGCTTATCGTGGCCGGCAAGGCGCAGGGAGCCTTTGCCGCCAGGGACTACTTCGCGCGAAAGAAGGCGCTCATGCCGCAGATTTTGGAGGCGTTCGATTCGCTCGCGGAGGAAAACGACGTCATCGTCATCGAGGGCGCCGGCAGCCCCGTCGAAATCAACCTTGCCGAAAACGACATCGTCAACATGGGGCTCGCGCGCGCCGTGTCCTCCCCCGTGCTGCTCGCGGGCGACATCGACCCAGGCGGGGTCTTTGCCCAGCTCTACGGTACGGTCGCGCTCTTTGCACCCGAGGACCGCGCGCTTTTGCGGGGGCTTGTGGTGAACAAGTTCCGCGGCGATGTGGAAATCCTGCGCCCGGGTTTGGCCCCGCTCGAGAAGATGTGCGGGGTTCCCGTCGTGGGGGTCGTGCCGTATCTTACGCTCGACCTGGACGACGAGGACTCGCTCGCGCCGCGCCTATCTGCCCGCGAGGCGCGTGGCGTCATCGACGTCGCCGTCGTGCGCCTTCCGCATCTGTCGAACTTCACCGACTTCGACCCGCTTTCGCGCGTGCCCGGCGTGGGTGTGCGCTACGTTTCCTCTGCGACCGATCTGGGCCGACCCGACCTGGTGGTGCTCCCCGGCTCGAAGGCCACGCTCGACGACGCGCGCTGGCTTGCGGCTAGCGGCATCGGAGCCTGTGTACGCGCGCTTTCGGGCGCGGGCACGCCGGTGCTCGGCATATGCGGAGGCTACCAGCTTTTGGGAGACGAGCTTTCCGACCCGCATGGCAGGGAAGGCGCTGGCACCGCGCGCGGGCTCGGGCTCATCCCTGCAAGTACGGTGTTCAAGGAGGAAAAGCGCCTCGCCCAGTCGGAGCTGCGCATCACGGGCGCCCAAGGCGCGTTCTCGGTGTGGAACGGCATGACGGCGCGCGGGTACGAGATTCACGACGGCGTAACGACCGTCTTCTGCGCCCCTGCGGGCACGATTGGCGGCAAACCAGAAGGCGCGGCCTGCGGAAACGTGTTCGGAACCTATCTCCACGGCCTGTTCGACGAACCGGGGGTGGCGCTCGCCCTCGCACGCTCGCTCGCGCGCATGCGCGGCCTGCCCGAGAGCGTCGTGGGTGCTGAGGGCGCGGTGTCCGCGGCCGATCACCGTGCGCGCGAGTTCGACCGCCTGGCCGACTCCGTGCGCGGGGCGCTCGACATGGAGTATGTCTACCGCATTATCGAGGAGGGCGTATGATCCACGTGTATCATGGCGACGGCAAAGGCAAGACCACGGCGGCGATGGGCCTCGCCCTTCGCATGCTCGCCGCAGGCCGCCGCGTCGTCGTCGTGCAGTTCCTGAAAGACGGCGAAAGCGGGGAGGTGCGCCTGCTCGCCGAGCATTTCGGCGTGCCCGTGTTCGCGGGGAAGGCGTCGGACAAGTTTACCTGGTCCATGACGTCGGAAGAACTTGCCGCGACGCGCGAGCTGCACGATGGGAACCTCGCTTCCGCGCTCGCCGAGCTCGAGGGCGCGCAGGAGGGGCTGCTCGTGCTCGACGAGGCGCTCGACGCGCTTTCGAAGGGGCTTGTCGACGAGGCGCTCGTGGACCGCGCGCTCGATATGTCCGCGCGCGGCGTCGAAGTAGCGCTCACCGGGCGCGCGCCTTCCCGCAAGATCGTGGAGAAGGCCGACTACATAACCGAGATGCGGTGCGAGAAACACCCCTATGCTCAGGGGATATGTGCAAGGGAAGGAGTGGAGTACTAGATGGATTCCAAGGAGATGTCGCCCGGCGACATCGAGCGGCGCAGCTTCGAGATCATCACCGAAGAGCTTGGCGGCCGCACGTTCCCGCCGCTCGAAGAGCCCGTCGTGAAGCGCGTCATCCACACCACTGCCGACTTCTCGTACGCCGATTCCCTCGTGTTCACCCATGACGCCGCGCACTGTGCGCTCGACGCACTGCGCGCAGGGGCCACGGTGCTCACCGACACGAACATGGCGCTCGCAGGCATAAGCAAGCCCGCGCTCGCGAAGATCGGCTGCCAGGCCCACAGCACTTCTGCGCCTCGCCGAGCTCATGGACGCGGGGAAGATCGCGCCCGCGCTCGTCGTTGGGGTGCCGGTTGGGTTTGTGAACGTGGTCGAGGCGAAAGAGGAGCTACTCGCGCGACGCGTGCCGGCCATCGTCGCGAGGGGTCGCAAGGGCGGCTCGACCGTGGCGGCCGCCATTATGAACGCGCTGCTCTACCAGATCACGCGCCCAGGCGGCCCGAAGTGACGGCCCCCGCATCCGCGCCGGCGCTGCGCATCTTCGCCGGCACCACCGAGGGCCGCCTTCTGTGCGAATGGGCGAGCGGGGCGGGAATCCCCGCCCGTGCCTACGCGGCAACCGAGTACGGAGGCGAGCTTTTGGGCGAGCTTCCGGGCATCGAGGTGCATGCGGGCAGGCTCGACGAGGCCGACATGGAGCGCGAGCTTTCCGGCGCGCGCATCGTCGCCGACGCCACGCACCCCTTCGCTACGCTCGCAAGCGGCAACATCCGAGCCGCTTCGCTCGCCGTGGGTGCACGATGCCTGCGCCTTGCGCGCCCGGCCGAGTCGCTGCCCAAAGGCGTCGTGTCGGTCGCGTCGATCGCCTGCGCGGCGCGCTTTCTCTCCGAGAACCCGGGTCGCGCGCTTCTCACGACGGGGAGCAAGGAGCTTGCTCCCTACACGCGCGTCGCCGATTTCGCGGAGCGCTTCTTCGTGCGTGTGCTCCCGCTGCCCGGTGCTATAACGAAGTGCATCGACGCGGGGTTTTCGCCGTCGCACGTCATCGGCATGCAGGGGCCCTTCACCCGCGAGCTCAACGAGGCGATGCTTCGGCAGGTGGGCGCCCAGTGGCTTGTGACCAAGGACTCGGGAACCGTAGGTGGCACGGCCGAGAAGATCGCCTCCGCGCGCGACGTGGGAGCGCGCTGTATCGTGGTCGCCCGTCCCGCCGAGGGAGGCGGGGCCCTTTCGCTTCGGGAAGTGGAAGACGCGCTCTTACGGGAGTTCGCGCGCTAGGCGCTCGCCGCGCCTGCGTGCCCTCCCGCCCGCGAGGAGAAGCGCCTTGAGCAAGCTCGACCCGTACAAGCCCGTCATCCGCCAATAGCTCGAGGACGACGCCCAGAACTGGCGCAAACAGCCCTTCAATAAGTTGCGGTGAAATAGTGTCTGTTTTTGCTGCTAGATAGCATCCAGTCCCTAATTCACCGCAACTTGTTGGTGGTGGCTTACTGGTAGCGTAGGCACTCCACCGGGTTGAGCTTTGCCGCGCGGCGAGCGGGGTAGAAGCCAAAGATTACGCCGATGCCGACGGAGACGCCGAAGGCCAGCAGCACCGTGGCGATTGAAAAGCTCGGTGTGATCTGCCCACTGGCACCGAGCTCGTTGAGAACCCCTGATCCTGCGGCAAACATCGCGAGGCCCCAGGCCAGCAGATAGCCAATCAGGACACCCAGCAGGCCACCGGTGACGCACAGCGCCGAGGACTCGGCCAAAAACTGCGCGGTGATATCGCGACGACTGGCGCCCAAGGCACGGCGAATACCGATCTCGCGGATGCGCTCAGTCACGTTGGTAAGCATCATATTCATAATGCCGATTCCGCCGACAAGCAGTGAGATACTGGCGACAGCGCCCATGATGAGCGAGAAGGCGCCCATAAACGAGTTGAGTGCATCGATGGCGCTTTTCATGGAGGTCGCCGATACGCTGTCGTACTCATCATCCTCCGAGATGCCCTTCATCGCACGCACCTTAGACTCGATGGTCTTGCAGAGCTCGTCCATGTCCGTGCCCTCGGCAGCAAGTGCCGTCACGCTGGGGAATGAAGGATTCTCGTCGCCAAACAGGCCGGAGATGGTTTCGCGTGGCATATACAACGTGAGCGAGCCCATGGAGTCGCTGCCGCCATCAATCACGCCTACAATCTGCACCTCGCCGTTGGACACCTTGATGGTTTTCCCCAGCGCATCCTGTTCGTTGCCGTAAAGCTGATCGGCGCCGTTGCGGCTGATGAGCGCCACGCGCGAGCCTGATTGGGACTCGGCCTGGGAATAGGTGCGCCCCGCAACGAGCTTGCTGGCCCCCACGGCGTCGAGCATGTCGCTATCGACACCTTGTGCCATGACGGTATAGCTTTTATCGCCGGTCTTGTACTCGGTATACGCGCTGTCGACAATGCCGATCTGCTCTATCTGCGGCACCAGTTTTTGAAGCTTCTCGATGTCCGAATCGGTGAGTTCTTGCGACGAATAGATTTGCACCATGCGTGCCGCATTGAGGCCCAGGCTGTTGACCAAGCTGTTTTGGATGCCGCCGATGAGCGAAGTCATGGCGATAACCGAGGCGATGCCGATGACAATGCCCAGGAAGGTGAGCAGGCTGCGCCCCTTGTTGGCCTCGAGCGAGTAAAGTGCTTCCTGGATGAGATCGCGGGCGCTCATGCCATCTCTCCTTTCGGCGGGTTGGCGGAGGCGGAAATCATGGGCAGGCTATCTACGGCGCTGCGCAGGGTCCGCGGTGCATGTGGAATATACGCGCCGTCGTGAATGCGACCGTCGCGGATGGTCACGGCACGGTCGGCCTCGGCGGCGATGCCGGGGTCGTGTGTGATAAGCACGATGGTTTTGCCGCGCTCCTGAAGTCTATGGAAGGTCTCCATCACAAGCGCTCCAGTGGCGGAGTCTAGGTTTCCCGTTGGCTCATCGGCCAGAATGATGGGCGGGTCATTGACGAGGGCGCGTGCGATGGCGACACGCTGCATCTGGCCGCCCGAGAGCTCGGATATGCGGTGGTCCCAGTGGTCGACCGGTAGTGTGACGGCCTGCAGCGCGTGCACGGCGCGCATCTCGCGCTGGCTGCGAGGCACATTGGTGTAGGTCAGCGGCAGCATGACGTTTTCGATAACCGACAGGCGCGGCAGCAGGTTGAAGCTCTGAAAGACAAAGCCAATGCTCAGGGCGCGAACTTCGGTGAGCTCGTCATCGTCAAGCTCGGCCACGTTGAGCCCTTGCAGGTAGTAGTCGCCCGCCGTCGGTTTGTCCAGGCAGCCCAGGATGTTCATGAGCGTTGACTTGCCCGAGCCCGAAGGGCCGGTAATAGCGACGAATTCGCCGCTCATCACCGCAAGGCTCACGTTGTGCAGGATATGGGCGCAGCCGGCCTCGCTCTCAAAGATGCGGTGCACGTTGCGAATGTCGATGACGGGACGCATTACATACCCTCGTCGGTAGACATGCTGCCTGGATCCGCGTTGTGGCCGCCGTCAGCTGTTGCGTCAGCTCCGGTGTCCATGACGAGGGTGTCGCCATCGCGCAGCTTGGTAACCGGCACGTTGGGGTTGATCTCGTTGCCCTGGTCGTCGTGCTTGACCTGTGTCTTGCCGACTACGGCTTCGTTGTCGTTTTGCGTCACGACGGTCACCTTCACGCGACGGGTTTGCTTGCCCTCGGCATCGGTCGCAACGTTGACGTAATAGTTCTCGCCATCTTCGGTCATAAGTGCCATCGTCGGTACCATGACCACGTCGTCGAGTTGCTCGGTCACTACCGAGACCTCGGCGGTCATGCCGGGCTTCAGGCGCGCGTCGGGCGCCTCGATGAGAATGTCGACGTTAAAGGTTACGCTGCCGCCGCCACCGTTGGCGGCGTCGGAGTTTGCCACCGACGCGATAGCCGTGACGGTGCCCTGGCTCACGATATCGGGAAACGCGGGATAGGTGACGTTGGCGCTCTGCCCAACGGCGATCTTGGCGATGTCCTTTTCGCCCACCTGCACGGTCACCTTCATCTTTGACAGGTCGGCGATCTGCATGCACTGCTTGCCGCCGCTCGTATCGCTTTCGCCCATGATCATGCCGCCTGTAACCGTAGCGCCCACCTTGGCGTTGAGCTCCACGATGCTACCCGAGCTCGGGGCCGTGACCGTGCGACTGGCGGCCTTGGCGTTCGCCTGGTCTAGGTTTGCCTGGGCCGAAGCGAGGCTGCGCTGCGCGGCCGATACGGCGTTCGTGTCCGCTGATGCGTCAGAGACGCCAGCCGCTGCGGAAGCTCCATCGACGTCCGTCGTTGGGGTGGCCTGCGCGACAGCGGCGGCTTTCTGCGCGTTGGTGAGGTCTTCCTGGGCGGCTGCAACTGCACGCTGCGCCTCGGCAACGTTGCGATCGAGCTCGTCGTTTTTAATGGTCATAAGCACGTCGCCCTCGCTGACGGATTGGCCTGCCTGCACGTTGATCGAATCGACCGTGCCGTCGACAGAAGGGGAGACCACTGAGGATGAAATGGGTTTGAGCTGGCCTTTCGCCTCGACCGTTGTGCTAAACGTGCCCTCGGTCACCATGTCGGTCACAGGCTCGCTAGCGCCCTGTGGCTGCGCATTGATAACCAGGGTTGCGACAATGGCAATGAGCGCGATGGCACCCACGACGCCGGCGGCAATACCGCGTCGAATCAGCTTTTTGCGCCGACGTTCGGCACGTTTTGCCTTGAGCTTGGCGTATGCCTCTTCATCGGAAATCTCGGCCGCATCGTTCGCGCGTCCGTTCTGCTTATCGGCATGTACGTTTGTAA
>JAIHTM010000169.1 GCA_022713905.1 Collinsella sp. | reverse complement strand
GATGCCGTTCGAGATGAGGGTCAAGATGCCGGCGCCCGACGGGGAGACGGCGAGTTAGCCGGCAGGTCGGCATGTCAATCCTGGTCTAACAGAGCCTTTAAAAATCATTTTGGATGACACACGGCGGCGGACCAGTCTTTCTGGGATGGGGAATGATTTTTAAATCCCCGTCCCAGAAAAATCATTTGCTGTGTGGATTGGAGGAAGTGATGGCACAGGGGACGTTTGTGCAGGCACTCCGGAAAGAAGCGGCGCTGAGCGGCACCTTTATGAAGGGGCGCTCGCTCATGCTCAACGGCGCCGTGCTGTCGATTGAGGACAGCGGCTCGCGCTTCTCCAAAAACGTGACGGTTGAGGGCTCGGTGCGCGGTTCGCGTGGCGACCCGTACAAGACGCACGTGGCGCTCGACATGGACGAGCACGAGGTAATCGACTACGACTGCGATTGCCCCGCTGCCTATCGTTACCCCGGTATGTGCAAACACGCCATCGCCACAGCGCTGGCGTACCTGGACGCTAGCGGCACCGAGCCTGTTGAGGGGCTGCGCACGCCGGTTCGCACGTTTACGGCGCAGCCGAAACAGCCCGCGCGCACCGCGCCCAAAGCGCCGGCCGTCAATCCCAACTTTCCCTTTCCGGCGCCCGTCCCCACGAGCCCCAGCCTCATGGCGGCGCTCTCCGATCTTTCGGACGCGCGCATGGATGAGCTGGCGAGCATGCGCCGCGAGCTTGCCGGTGCCGTTGATCCCGACGCCCCCAAGGCGGCGTTGGAGCCTTCGTTGGTGCCGTACTACAATCCGCTGTTCGCCGACCGCTTTAGCTGGGCACTCGAGTTCCGCATTCGCTGCGGTTCGGTGTCCTACGTGGTCAAGGATATCGACGGCATGGCCGACGCCTACGTGCGCGGCGGCACCTTCTCGTACGGCAAGAAGCTTACGTTTGTTCATGTGCCCGAGGCTTTCGATGACGTGTCGACAAAGCTGCTCAACCTTGTTGTGACGTCAGTCGCCTATCTCGATGACATCACAAGCTCGCGTTCGGCGTCGTACGACTTTGCCCGCAGCGGCTTTGTTGCCGAGCGTCAGTTGCCGCTGTCCGTGCATAGCATCGTATATGTGCTGGACCTACTGCGCGGCCAGACCATCTCCTTTGAGCCCGCCTGGTCGCGGGGGACGACGACGCATCGCACCTATGACGTGGCGGTTGAGATGCCTCCGGAAGGGGAGGACGAGGCGCCGTCTAAGCGCCCACCGCTCCTTGCCGCTAAAATCGCGCCGGCGGCTGGTGGCAGCTACGATCTGCGCCTGCCGGCCGATGCATACTGCTTTGCTTCGGGCGATGTTGCCTATCTGGTCGACACCCGCCGTGCGCGCCGCACCGATGTAGCGTTTGCCCAGCATGCGGCGCCGTTCCTATCGCGCTTGCTGCCCTGTCGCACGCCGGTCCATATCGCCGCCGACCAGGTGGGGGAGTTCTGTCGTATGGCGCTGCCCATTTTGCGCGACTATACCGACCTTACCGCGCCCGCTGCGCTCGATACCGTGGCGCCCGAGCCGAGCTTTGCTATGGCGATCGGCATCGACGATGGGCTCGTGACCTGCAAAATTACGGTTACCTACGGCGACTGGTCGGCAGATCTCTTTAGTCTGGGCGCTCCGGGCAGCCCCTTCGAAGAGCAGCGCTCGGGCGTGCCGCCGCGCGACGAGGTAGCAGAGTTTCGCGTTATGGACACGGCGGCCCTGTATTTCGATTTTTACGAGGGCGGCCTGGCGTTTGAGGAACGCGATGACGAGAGCCTGTTCCGCTTGCTGACCGAGGGCCTGTCTGCCCTGTCCGAGCTGGGCGAGGTCATGCTCAGCGACCGCCTGCGCCAGGTCTCGGTCCGCCCTGCGCCCAAGCTTTCGGTGCGCGCGACCGTCAAGAGCAACCTGCTCGATGTCGAACTGGGCGCGAGCGGGCTTTCGGCGGCAGACCTTGCCATCTATCTGGACTCCTACAAGCGCCACCAGACGTTTGCGCGTCTTACGTCGGGCGACATCATTCGCCTGGACGAGGGAGCGCGCGCCGCGTTTGGCCTTGCCGATGATCTGGGGGTCGATGCTGTCGACCTGCTCGACGGCGTGTCGCTTCCCGCGTCGAGTACCCTGTTCGTCGACAGCATGCTTGCGCGCACGCCCGCGCTCGAAGCCGATCGCGACGCTGCATTCCGTCGCACCGTCGAGCGCTTGGATACGCTCGGCAAGATGGACTTTACGGTGCCGGTCTCGCTCAAGGCCACACTGCGCGGCTATCAGGTCGACGGCTACCAGTGGCTCGGCTCGCTCGAGCACCTGGGCCTCGGCGGCATCTTGGCCGACGATATGGGCCTGGGCAAAACGCTGCAGATGATTGCGCATATCCTGGCGCGCGTGGAGGCGGGGGACACTAAGCCCACGCTTGTGGTGTGCCCTGCGTCGCTTGTGTACAACTGGACCGCCGAGCTGGAGCGCTTTGCCCCGTCGCTCGATGTGTGTGCCATTGTGGGCGCCAAGGCTCAACGCCGCGTGCAGATCGCCGGCGTGGCCGAGCACAACGTGGTTGTAACGTCGTATGACCTTATGCGGCGCGATATCGACGAGTACGTCGAGCAGGACTTTGTCCGCGTGGTGCTCGATGAGGCCCAGTACATAAAAAACCCGCTCACGCAGGTGGCGCGCGCCGCCAAGCGCCTGCCTGCCGGCGTGCGCTTTGCCCTGACGGGCACGCCCATCGAAAACCGTTTGTCCGAGCTCTGGAGCATCTTCGACTTTTTGATGCCGGGCCTGCTTGGCACGCGCGAGTCGTTTGCCAAGCGCTTCGAAAGTCCGGTCGAGCATGCCGAGGGGGACAGCGCCGCTCGCCTGCAGGCACTCGTGTCGCCGTTTGTGCTGCGTCGTGTCAAGGAAGACGTGGTGGCCGATCTGCCCGAAAAGATCGAGGACACTGTCGTGGCTCAGCTCACCGGCGAGCAGCGCAAGCTGTACCTGGCAAACCAGGACCGCATCGCCCAGCAGGTACAGCACCGTGAGGCATCCGAGTTTAAGAAAGACAAGCTCAAGGTGCTCGCCGAGCTCACCAAGCTGCGCCAGATCTGCTGCGACCCGCGTCTACACTACGAGGATTACAAGGCGGGGAGCGCCAAGCTCGATACGTGCATGGAGCTCGTGCACGGCGCACTCGACGGCGGGCATCGCATCCTGTTGTTCAGCCAGTTTACGGGTATGCTCGATATCATCGGCAAGCGCCTGGCCAAGGAGGACATCGGCTTTCTTAAGCTCACGGGCGCTTCGTCCAAGGAGAGCCGCGCCAAGATGGTCGCGCAGTTCCAGGCGGGCGAGGTGCCGGTCTTTTTGATCTCGCTCAAGGCGGGCGGCGTGGGCCTTAACCTGACGGCGGCCGACGTGGTCATTCACTACGACCCGTGGTGGAACGTGGCCGCGCAGGACCAGGCGACTGACCGCGCACATCGTATTGGCCAGCAACATACCGTGACCGTGTACAAACTCATCGCCAAGGACACGATCGAGGAGCGCATTATGCAGATGCAGGAGTCCAAGCGCGATTTGGTCAACAGCGTGCTCGGCGGCGATGGCATCTCGTCGGCGCTGTTTACCCGCGAAGATGTTTTGGCGCTGCTGGGCGGCGACGGGCGCTAACCCGCTCGGGTGGGGCCGCCAGGGCGGATGCACACGCTGCCCCATCGTCCCTGCCCGTTATGTGTTCATTTGCCATGCCGTGGATGGTTCGCCTGCCTTTGGGCATAAGAACCATCGAGAACATTGGCACATCAGCAAAGGAGAACATCATGGCGAAATTCTTTAAGGACCCCGACGGTAAGCTCATCGCCGCTCTTGGCAACGACGTTGCAACCCCTGCCGGCTGCACGGAGCTGACCGCGAACACCGAGGACGCGGCGCACGAGAAGCACGTTCCTGTTGTCGAGACCGAGCGCGACGGTCACGTGATTCGCGCACGCGTTGGCTCGGTCGAGCACCCCAGCCTGCCCGAGCACTATATCGAGTGGATTGCCCTTGAGGCCGAGGGCCGTTTGGAGGTCCATTACCTCCAGCCCGGCATGAAGCCCTCGACGTTTTTTGCCGGCGGCTCCAAGACCGGTACCGTCTATGCCTATTGCAACCTGCACGGGCTGTGGTCCGCGACGTTCTAGGAGCGCGCCCCCGCTCGGGGTATCATAGCTAGCATATGCACATGCAAGCGCCGACTGCATCTTGCGGCCGGCGCTTTTACTGCGATAGCGACGGTTTACGACGGAAAGGGCTGAGCCATGAAGCTCGCACTTGCACAGATCGATATACGCCTGGGTGATATTGAGGGTATCTGCGGTCGCATCGAGGACCAGGCGCGTCTGGCCCACAAGCGCGGTGCGCGCGTGCTGTGCGTGCCGGCTCCGCTCTTTATGGGAGCCTTGCCCGGCGGCCTGGTGGGCGCTGCCGATTTTGAGCACGACATGCTTGCCGGCTTGACCGGCGTCGCCGAGCGTATCCAAGAGCTCGATATGATCTGCATCGTGCCCGCAGCGGTTTCGTTTGAGGGCCAGCCCCTGCTCGACTATATGATGCTCAAAGACGGTCGTGTGGTACCCGCGCGTGCGAGCATTGCCCTGCAGCGTGGCGAGAACAACGACGCGCGTTGGGCGCCGCCGGTGTTCGATGTGGACGGCGTGCGCATCGCGGTGATCTTCGACTTGGACCGCGAGCTCGAGATGCTGCCGACCGGCGTCGACCTCATTGCCTATTTCCAGTTCAACGCATTCGATATGACCGACCGCGAGACCGCTGCGATTGCCGCCGTGCGCAGCGGAGCCTACCGCAAGATCGCATCCAAGCGCAGCGTGTGGTTTGCCTGCATGGCGCCGGTCGGTGCGTACGACGAGTCGGTGTATACCGGCGGCTCGTTTGTGCTCGACGACTGCGGCCGCGTGGTGGCCCAGGCGCCGTGTTTTGAGGAGAGCCTACTGGTTCAGGAGATCCAGCGCGGCGTAATGCTCGATGCTTTGGAGGACCACGAGCTGCCCGAGTTTCGTTCCGAGGAGTGGTTGTGGCAGGCGCTGGTGCTCGCTGTGCGCGATAACGCCCGTGCTCATGGTACGTCGCGCGCCGTGGTGGCGCTCGAAGGCGACCTGCCGTCGTCCCTGCTGGCTGCGCTTGCCGTCGACGCCCTGGGTCCGCGCAATGTAATCGGCCTGGTGCTGGGACGCAACCGCATCTTTACGCCGGCGCAGGAGGAGGCCGAGGCGGCTCGCTGCGCCGCCGTTCGCGCCATTGCCGAGCGCCTGCATATTCGCACGGTTGAGCGCGATGCGCCGGATGCCGCGCGCGTTCTCGACCGCGACGTGTCGGCGGGCAATGCCGAGCGTCTGCGCTCGCGCACGCTGGGTTTGATGCTGGAGGACACGGCGCTCGAGCTGGGCGCGATGGCGCTGAGCCCGCTTTCCAAAACCGAGTACGCGCTGGCGGCACCGGCGCTTTGCGGCGGCTACCAGGGAGATTATGCGCCCTTTGGCGACGTGTACCTGTCGACGCTCGAGTTTGTGGCGCGCGTGCGCAACCGTACGTCTGCCGTGGTGCCGCAGGAGCTTGTGACGCTCAACGCGGTGGAGGACTGCATGGAGCGCGTGCTGGCGCAGGCGCTCTCGACGCTCGATGGTCCGGTCGATATGCTCGACCGTGCGGCGCAGCTGCTGGGCGGGCTTGAGCCGGGCGAGGTCGATGGCACGCTCGAGTCGCACGTCGACCGCAATCGTCCATTCGACGATATCCCGATGGCTGCCGGCAAGCCCGAGGCCTGCTCGCTGCTGTTGATGCTCGTGCGCCAGGGCGAGGCTGCCCGCCACCAGCTGCCGACAGCGCCGATCGTCTCGGCCCGCTCATTTGCCGAGCGCTCTTGGCCGTATATGCTCGCGTGGTCCGATCTTGGCC
>JAIHTM010000168.1 GCA_022713905.1 Collinsella sp. | reverse complement strand
GGCAAGGCATGACCAGAAGGTCTATGCCTTGCCTTTTTCATGCCAACTTGTTCGCTCTGGGCGGCGCTCGCTGGCATTGCCAAAACATCGGCGTCGCTGTTTCCGTCAAGGGTTTGGTGCATGGGGGACAGGTTGCTTTGCGCCAATCGTCCTCGTGTGTCTATTAATTTTTCGCGCACATGCCGCGCTGCTGGTTGCGGGCGTATATCCTGTCTTATTGTCAGTAACGCAAAATAGGGAAGGCACCAGATGCAACCTCGGCAACAGCGCGGCATGCAGACCCAGCCGGTGTGCAGCCGTCGCATCTTTTTGGGTAGCGCTCTCGCTGCGAGCGCTTCTGTCGTCGCCGGCGCACTTGCCGGCTGCCAGCGTCCCTCCACGCTGGAAGTAGTTCAGCCCACGACGGGCGGCGGTCGCGATGACCTGTCCGATTCCGTTATCGGCAAGGACAAGATCCGCATTGGCATGGAGGCGGCTTACGCCCCGTACAACTGGCAGGTCTCCGAGGCCAGCGAGTTCACCATCCCCATCGATAACGTGCAGGGCGCCTATGCCGACGGCTACGACGTTCAGATCGCCAAGGTTGTCTGCAAGGCCCTCGGCGGCGAGCCCGTTGCCGTTAAGCAGAGCTTTTCGGGCCTCATCGATTCGCTCAACAACGGCCAGATCGACCTCATCATCGCTGGCATGAGCGCCACGCCCGAGCGCGAGGAGTCCGTCGGCTTTTCCGACCCCTACTTCATCGGCTACTTTGGCCTGTTCGTAAAAGAGGGCTCGCCCTACCAAAACGCCACCAAGCTCAGCGACTTCAGCGGCGCCACGGTGCTCGGCCAAAAGGACACCATGCTCGATACCGTCATCGACGAGATCCCGGGCGTCGTTCACAAGAACCCGGTCGATTCGGTCCCCACGGTGTTTTCGAACCTGCTGCAGGGCACCTGCGACGCCGTGACCTACAACACCGAGAACGAAAAGGGCTACATGGCCCAAAATCCCGGTATCGTCCCCATTCATTTTGCCGAAGGCGAGGGCTTTAAGCAGGAGGTCACGGCAAACGTCGGTTGCCGCAAGGGCTCAAAGAAGCTGCTCAAGATGATCGATAAGGCCCTCAAGGGCATCAGCCAGGAGGAGCGCGACCAGATGTGGGACGCGTGCCTCGACCGTCAGCCGGCATAGGGAGGCAGCATGAAGACCATCAATCGCCTGGCCTCCTTTATCAAGGCCGATCACCGTTATGTCTACCTGGGCACGAGCGTTATCGCGGCACTCGGCCTGGCCGCGAGCCAGCGCAACCCTACACCGCTGAGCTTTTTGGCACCCACGGGCGTATTCCAGGATTGCCTCTGGGCGATCCTGTGGGCTTGGATCGTCGTGTCGGCGGCGGCACTCGTCACCAAGCTCATGCATTGGAACGACTATCGCGAGAAGTCGCCGTTCGCGTCCGATCGCTTCCGCCGTGGCGCGCGTGTGGGCAGCTACGTCGTGGTTACCATCGCGGCGATCTTCTTTATCGACCGCTGCGTTATGTCGTTTATCGATTTGGTGCGGGTGAGCATTGTCTCGGACTCCAATCCCAGCGACTTTCTGTCGAGCCTGGTCTACATGACCTACAAGAGTGGCGACTTCTTTATCCGCGGCATTAAGATCACCATCGCGCTCGCGTTCTTTGGCACCATCATCGCCTTCTTCCTGGCGCTGTTGCTGGTGTTCCTGCGTATCCAGACGTTCGACCGCGTGGACAATGACCTCACGCGTTTCTTTAAGAGCATCGGCCGAGGCTTTGCGACCGTCTATTCCACCATCGTGCGCGGCACGCCCATGATGGTGCAGGGCCTGCTTATCTACTACGCGGGCTTTACCGTTCTGCGCGGCATGGGCTTCGAGACGGCGCAGGCCAACCAGATCTGGAGCACCTTTACCGCGGGTCTCGTCACCATTTCGCTCAACTCCACCGCCTATATGATGGAGGTCCTGCGCGGCGGCATCGAGTCCATCGACCCTGGCCAGGCCGAGGCGGCGCGCTCGCTGGGTCTGTCGCAATGGCAGGCCATGCGCAAGGTCGTGTTTCCGCAGGGCATTAAAAACGCGATCCCCGCGCTCACCAACGAGCTCATCATCAACATCAAGGACTCGTCAGTGCTTTCGGTCATCGGCGTGTTCGACCTCATGTACGCCACCACCACCGTCGCCGGCGTGTACTACCGCCAGATGGAGGTCTACTGCGTGGCGCTCGTGGTCTACCTGATCCTGACGCTCGTGGCGAGCCGCCTGCTCGAGGCCTTTGGCAAAAAGCTTGGCGCCGAGGCTCCGGCCACGCTGCCCAGCTCCAACTAGGCGCAAGACGAGGAGATTCATCATGGCAGATACCGCTACTACCGGCGTTGCGGCCGCGCAAACCAAAGAGCCGCTCATCCGCGTTGAGGGCCTGCACAAGAGCTTTGGCTCGCTCGAGGTACTCAAGGGTATCGACCTGGCCGTTAGCCCCGGCGAGGTCGTCACCATCATCGGCGCCTCAGGCTCGGGTAAGTCGACGCTGCTACGTTGCCTCAACCTGCTCGAGACTCCGGACACGGGCCACATCTGGTTCCACGGTCAGGATCTCACGGCCGAGCGCTGCAACATCAACAAGCTGCGCGAGGACATCGGCATGGTGTTCCAGGGCTTCAACCTGTTCAACAATATGGACGTGCTCGACAACTGCACGCTCGCGCCCGTCACGCTCAAAAAGATGAGCAAAGATCAGGCCGAGCAGGTCGCGATGGAGCACCTAGCGAGCGTGGGACTCGAAAAATTCGCCCATGCCGCGGTTGGTCGCCTGTCCGGTGGCCAAAAGCAGCGCGTTGCCATCGCCCGCGCCCTGTGCATGAACCCGCAGATCATGCTGTTTGACGAGCCTACCTCCGCGCTCGATCCCGAGATCGTGGGCGAGGTGCTCGACGTTATGCGCAAGCTCGCCGCCGACGGCATGACCATGGTCGTCGTTACCCACGAGATGGCCTTCGCGCGCACCGTGTCCGACCGCGTGGTCTTTATGGACCAGGGCGTGGTGCTCGAGGACGCCGCGCCGGCTGAGCTCTTTGGCAATCCCAAGCACCAGCGCACCCGCGAGTTCCTCTCGCGTTATCTCAACGACAAATAATGCAAGCGAACGTGGCAAAGGGACCTCCTCTTTGCCACGCTGTTTTTGGAGGAAGGCATGGCCGAGGTTTGGCGCTTCTTTGCGCACGAGGATGATTTTGCCGATATCGACGAGGTCGGCGCGTGCGAGCGCCTGGGCCGCGTGCTGTCGTTTCCGACGATTTCGAGCATGGATGCCCAGACGGTGGACTGGCAGGCGTTTGACGACCTGCGCGCCTATATGCAGCAGGGCTGGCCGCGCGTGTTTGCGACGGGCGAGGTCGAGCTCATCGACCATTCGCTGCTCGTGACGCTTGCCGGCACCGACCCCGCCCTCAAGCCGGTCATGCTCATGGGCCACATGGACGTGGTTCCCGTGGTGCCGGGCACCGAGACGGACTGGACGCACGATCCCTTTAGCGGGCACGTGGACGACACCTATATTTGGGGTCGCGGCGCCATCGATATGAAAGACCAGGTTGCGGGCATCCTGGAGGCCGTTGAGTATGCGCTGGCGCACGGTTGGCAACACGAACGAACCCTGCTGCTGGCCTTTGGCCAGGATGAGGAGACCACGCAGTACGGCGCGGGTGCCATTGGTCGCGCGCTCGAGGAGCGTGGCGTTGAGCTTGAGTACCTGATCGACGAGGGCGACTATCGTATCGTTGCGGCTGCCGAGTACAGCGCAGGTGAGGGTTGGCTTATGCATGCCGATCTTGCCGAGAAGGGCTATGCCGATATCGTGCTCAAGACGAGAAGCGAAGGCGGGCATTCTTCCAACCCTTATGGTGGCACGTCGCTCGAAGTGCTCAGCCGCGCTATTGCCGCGATTTGCGATATCGAGTGGCCGGCGCGTGTGACCGACC
This sequence comes from Collinsella sp., assembly GCA_022713905.1. Taxonomy (GTDB): domain Bacteria; phylum Actinomycetota; class Coriobacteriia; order Coriobacteriales; family Coriobacteriaceae; genus Collinsella. The sequence goes on along the minus strand of JAIHTM010000168.1, from coordinate 2,011 downwards.
TGCTTGCCGCGCAGCTCGTCGAGCTGGGGCTTTATACCGCAGACGAGATTGCTGCCAGCAAGGATGCCATCGTGCGCGACTGCCTCGCCAGCAAAAAGCTGTACCCGCTTGTGACCACCACCTGCGCGCCCACGCAAATCGAAGGCGGCAGTACCGGTGCCAACGTAATGCCGCAGGATATGTGGGCTAATATCAACTTCCGCATGCTCGAGGGCACGAGCGTGGCCGATGTCGTGGCCTGCTGCCGCGAGGCCGTTGCCACCCCTGGGCTCGCTGGCCGAGTCGAGGTCGAGCTGGGCCCCGGCAGCTCCGAGCCCTCGCCGTCCCCGCGCGTGGGCGGTCCGGGGCTCGAGGCCGTCCGCGCCATCGCCGCCCGCTATTTCCGTGGTCCCAAGGGGACAGAGGAAAACGGATCGTCTGCGGTGGGCCAAGAGCCGATGAGCATTGTGCCCTCGACCGTGATTGGTGCAACCGATGCCGCCAACTACCAGCGCATTTGTCACGAGTGCATCCGCTTCTCCGCCTTTGTGGTCGACGATGACGAATGCGACCGCGGCGTCCACGGCACCAACGAGCGCATCACCCGCCGCGCCTACCTCCAGGGTGTTCGCTTCCTCATCGCCCTGCTCCACAAGCTCTAGAATCTGACAAAGGGACTGTCCCTTTGTCAGATTCCGTGCGGGTTATATGCAGGTCTGCCTGCGCACGCTATCATATGTGGGTTAGACTCAACTATGTACCTCATACGCGAAGGGATGCGCATGTATCTGAGGATCGACATGTTCTAGCTGGGCTTACCCCCGCAGTGGCGCCATGCGCCCCATCAATTCTGCCGATTTTCGCCTTCACGCATATAAAGGAGTCCGTCATGCGCGACAAGCTCGAAAAGATCATCAAGGCCTACGAGGAGCTCGAGAAGAAGCTTTCCGACCCGGCCGTCGCCTCCGATATCAAGGAGTTCACGCGTCTCAACAAGGAGTACGCGCACCAGTCCGACCTCATTGCCGCCTCGCGCGAGTACATCGGCGCGCTCGATGACATCGAGGCTGCCAAGGAAATGCTGCACGATACCACCGATGCCGATGAGAAGGAGATGCTCCAGATGGACATCTCCGAAAACGAGGCCAAGCTTCCCCAGCTCGAGGAAGACATCAAGTACATGCTCATCCCGAGCGACCCCAACGACGACAAGAACACCATCGTCGAGATCCGCTCCGCCGCCGGTGGCGACGAGGCGGCCATCTTCGCCGGCGATCTGTACAAGATGTACCAGCGCTTTTGCGAGTCGCGCGGCTGGAAGACTACCGTGCTCGATTCCAGCCCCAGCGAGGCCGGTGGCTTTAAGTCCATCGAGTTCAAGGTCGAGGGCGACCGCGTCTACTCCGTCATGAAGTTCGAGTCCGGCGTGCACCGCGTCCAGCGCGTTCCCAAGACTGAGTCCCAGGGCCGCATTCAGACCTCCACGGCTACCGTCGCCGTACTTCCCGAGGCCGAGGAGATCGACGTCCAGATCAACCAGTCCGACCTGCGCATCGACACCTACTGCGCCTCCGGCCCTGGCGGTCAGTGCGTTAACACCACCTACTCCGCCGTGCGCATCACCCACCTGCCCACCAACACCGTGGTGCAGTCGCAGGAGCAGCGTTCCCAGATCCAGAACCGCGAGGTCTGCATGCAGATGCTGCGCGCCCGTCTGTACGAGATGGAACTCGAGAAGCAGCAGGCCGAGCTCGGTGCCGAGCGCCAGAGCCAGATCGGCCACGGCAACCGTTCCGAGAAGATCCGTACCTACAACCAGCCCCAGGACCGCGTGACCGATCACCGCATCGGTTTCAACTCCACCTACAACGGCGTCCTTCTGGGCGATCAGCTCGGCACCGTCATCGAGGCGCTCGCCGCCGCCGAGCGAGCCGAGAAGCTGGCACAGGCTGTGTAGTGGGTTACGCGGTTTTACCAAACCGCGTAACAGCTCGACGCTGCAAACGCCCCCAAGCGGCAATCTGACGTTCAA
>JAIHTM010000167.1 GCA_022713905.1 Collinsella sp. | reverse complement strand
TTTCACCGCAACGCATGGGAGAGCCTGGGGCGGTACAATGGCTCGAACGGTTCAAACGAATAAGGAGCCATCATGCAGTTCACCAAAACGCTTAAGGTGACGCCGGAGGAGCTTTTTGACGCTCTGGCGGGGTCCATCATGCAGGATATCGAGAACGCCACGGGCAAGCGTCCCAGCCGCAACAAGCTCAACGGCTATAAGTACGAGAAGCGCGCCCAGTCCGCAAAAGGCAAGGCCAAGGGCACGGCGATCAAGGTTAAGATCAAGCACTTTGACTACCCGTGTCTCTATGAGGTCCGTTTTCAGTATGCGGCGGGCATCAATACCATGCGCTATGAGGCTGCACCTGCTGGCGATGGTGCCTGCGAGCTCACCTATACCGAGGATTTTCAGGGTGTGGGTGGCAACACGTCTGGCACGCGCGGCAAGCTCGGCCTCTTCTTCTATGAGCGCAAGCTCAAGAGCCACGCCAACCAGACGATTGATCAAATCGTCAAATACATCGAGGGTGAGCGCCGCGTAAAGGCTAATCCCGCCTTCGCCGATGATACTGCCGAAAACGCTTCGGATGTATTCCATTGATACCCTGTGCAAAAGCTTTACCGCTCTTCACATCAACTGTAAACACTTCAGACTTCGAGTCAGTAGCGAGCGACCTGACAAAATTAGTTGATGGAAGTGCCAAATGAATAAGAATGCCACTACGCAACTGCACATCTATTCCGCCTTTTTCGTTCTCGCGGGATTTGTTTTAAATCGGGGAGTGTTTCTACTTTTCCTTGCGGAGAAAGGAATATCTGTCACGGAAATCGCGCTTTATCAAGCCCTGTTTAACATTGCAACGGTCGTCCTCGAGCTGCCAACAGGGCTGATAGGCGATTTCTTTGGAAAGAAGTTTTCGATTCAAGTAGGCGTGCTGCTGCTTTTCTTCCATACGGCTGGCATGCTGTTGCTCTCAGGTCCCTTTCTTGTCGTGCTTTCCCTTGTTGAGGCACTCGCCTACTCCCTTCAATCGGGATCCGAACAAACACTTTTATATGAAATTGCCCGGAATGCCGGTCAAGGAGAGCGCTTCCTCACCATCAATGCTCGGCTGCTTGCCGCGCAATCAATCGCTACGGGAATGGCAATTGTGCTCGGATCTTTCATTGCCCAAGTATCTTGGAGCGCCCTCTACGTATGTGTCTCCGTTTTCTATCTCCTGCAGCTTTTCCTTCTGTATCCCATTGAGAGGATGGAAACGACCCATTCCAAAAACTCTGGGGAGGAAAGGTTTGACGTAGCCAAGATCTTCAGACGCGAAACCTGGCGCGTTGGAGAATCCGCTTTTGCGGTATTGCTTCTTCTAATCGGCACAAGCATGCTCGATGGATTCTATGGGAGTTATTACAACTTGAATCAGTTGGTATTCGACGCATTTGATGCTCCCGTCTCCATAATAGGAATCTTTTTCGGTGCATCCTATGCAGTAAATGCGACGGCCTACATTGCAGCAGATTTCTTCTCATCGCGTTTTGGGAAAAGAAATACCATGCTCGGCTCGATGCTAATCGAGGCCGGTCTTTTCATGATTCTTCCGTGGTTCGCTTCAAATCCGCTGTGTTTGTTTGGCCTTAGCATGGTGCTTTGTTTTCTCCCAGAAGTGGTGTACATCACTTCGGAAAACATAATCCAAGACGCGATAGCGGACGATCTCCGCGCGACGATCCTTTCCGTCGCGTCTCTGGTAAGGGCTCTCTTTTCTGCAATGTTTTTCTCCATATTTGGATATGTGTTGGGGTTATATCCCATTCAGATAGCGCTCGGTGTTATTGGCGCAATCGCGATGGCAATTACCGCCGTTGTTTCTTTAAAAATGGTAGGAATACATGTCTCCAAGAATTGATATATCGATTGACGAGCTATCCGAAGCGTCGAGCCTTCTTGATGGACATGACTATTGGTAGCAGATCATTTAGCGCATCGCTGGGGCTCCAGTAATACTCGATGCATCTGAATGCTCTCATTCTCCTTTTTTGAAGGTCCCAAAAAAGGCTGCCCGTGTGGGTTTGGCTAGGTTCGGGTGCTGTCCGTGCCGTGCGGTAAAATCGTTCAGTCAGAACACGAACCCGCATCGGAGCTCATCACATGGCATTCGTCCATCTGCACAATCACACTGTTTTTTCCATGCTCGACGGCGCAACCCGTATCCAGGATATGGTTAACCGTGCCGTTGAGCTGGGCATGCCCGCCGTGGCCATTACCGACCACGGCTACATGTATGGCGTGCCCGACCTGGCGCTGGCCTGCGACGCCGTCAACCACAACACGCCCGAGTACAAGACGTGGAGCCACGACAAGGCCTTCTTGGAAAAGGACCGCCGCGACGAGCTGGTGGAGCCCGATCCCGAGGCAAACCCGCGCGAGCATGCCCAGTATGTGAAGGACATGGCCATGTGGGACGAGAAGGGCAACATCGACGAGCTCAAGCCGCCCCTGGTCATCAAGCCCATCTTTGGCTGCGAGGTCTACTTTACGCCGGACGAGACGCTTGCTCGCGACCACAAGCCCGAGCTCTACCACATGATCCTTCTGGCCAAGGACCAGGAGGGCTACGTCAACCTGATGCAGACGGTGTCCGAGGCCGCCGTGCAGGGCTTTTACTACAAGCCGCGCGTGACGCTCGACAACCTGCGCCGCCACGCCAAGGGCATGATCTGCACGAGCGCCTGCATCGCGGGCATCATCCCCAAGTACATCGACCGCGGTGACATGGAGGGCGCCATCAAGTGGGCCGAGACCTTCCGCGACACCTTCGACCCCGGCGACTTTTACATCGAGATCCAGGAACACGGCATCACCACCGACAACGGCCTGACCGACGAGCAGATGGACCGCACGCTCATCGACATCGCCAAACAGGTGGGCGTCAAGGTTATCGCCACCAACGACTTCCACTACCTGCGCCGCGAGGATGCGCCCGTGCAGGACGTCATCATGTGCATCGGCATGAACGCCAAGGTCGATGACCCCAACCGCATGCGCATGACCGGCTCGGAGTTTTACATGAAGACCGAGGAGGAGATGCGGGCGATGTTCCCGTATTGCCCCGAGGCCTGCGACAACACGCTCGAGATCGCCGACAAGTGCTACGTTGAGCTCGACTGGGACTCCATCATCCTGCCGCGCTTCCCGCTGCTCGATCCCGGCGAGACGCACGAGAGCCAGTTCCGTCGTGAGTGCGAGAAGGGCCTGCGCCAGCACTATGGTGACGACTGGGCCACGCGCGAGATCGGTGGCGTCAACATCAAAGAGCGCTTTGAGTACGAATACAAGGTCATCTGCGACAAGGGCTTCGCTGCCTACTTCTTGATCGTTGCCGAGTACGTGCAATGGGCCAAGGACAACGGCATCGGCGTCGGCCCCGGCCGTGGCTCGGCCGCCGGCGCTATCGTCGCCTACGCCATGAACATCACCGCGTTCGACCCGCTCGAGAACGGCCTGATGTTCGAGAGGTTCCTGTCTCCGCAGCGTACCGAGATGCCCGATATCGATATGGACTTCGACGATGAGCGGCGCCTCGAGGTCGTGGAGCACGTTCGCCAGCTCTACGGTCCCGAGAAGGTCACCCACGTCATCACCTACTCGACCATCAAGGCCAAGCAGGCCATCAACGACGCCGCGCGCGTCCTGGACTACCCGGTCTACATGGGCCAGCGCCTGTCCAAGATGGTCTCGAGCGACCCCAAGGTCAAGCTCAAGCAGGTGCTCGACAAACAACCCGGCAAAGAGGATCTGTTTAACCCCGATTTTGCCGAGGCCTATAAAAAGGACGACGACGCCCGCCGCATCATCGACACGGCGCTCTCGATCGAGGGCCTCACCCGTGGCGAGGGCGTGCACGCGTGCGCCGTTCTGATCTGCCGCGACCCCGTCAACGAGCACGTGCCCACCAAGCTCGACACCAAGGGCGGCGTCGAGATTACCCAGTACGAGGGCCATACCGTTGCCGACATGGGCCTGCTCAAGATGGACTTCCTGGGCCTGCGTACGCTGACGGTTATCTCCAAGGCCAAGGCCAACATCAAGAAGAACTTCGGCATCGACATCAAAGAGGAAGAGATTCCCTTTGACGACCCCGAGATCTTTAAGCTCATGGGCTCCGGTCACACCGCCGGTGTCTTCCAGGTCGAGTCCGCCGGCATGACGGCCACGATCAAGAACATGAAGCCCACCGAGTACAAGCACGTCGTAGCATTGATCGCCCTGTACCGCCCGGGCCCGCTGGGCGCCGGCATGGTTTCGTCCTACATCAACCGTATGAACGGCAAGGAGCCGGCCGTCTCCTACGACGACCGTCTGGACGACATCCTGGGCGAAACCTACGGCACCATGGTCTACCAGGAGCAGGTTATGCTCATCTCCGTCGAGATGTGCGGCTTCTCCAAGGGCGAATCGGACTCGCGTATCCGTAAGCCCGTGGCTAAGAAAAAGATCAAGCTGCTCACGTCGACGGTGCTCCACTGGGAGGATGGCTCGGACGAGACCACCTACGACCACTGGATGAACGGCGCTATCAAGAACAACTACACGCGCGAGGTCGCCCAGAAGATTTGGGACGATGTTCTCGAGTTCGCATCTTACGCCTTCAACAAGTCGCACTCCGCTGGTTACGCCATCCTGGTTATGCAGACGGCGTGGCTCAAGGCGCACTATCCGCACGAGTACATGGCGGCCGTTCTGACGTCCTATACGGGCAAGACCGACAAGATCGTGCACTACGTCTCGGCATGCCGTCACGACGGCATCCCCGTGCTTTCGCCAGATGTCAACGAGTCCGGTACCGAGTTCACGGCTACCAAGGAAGGCGTGCGCTTTGGTCTGGCCGGCATCCGCGGCGTGGGCACCGGCGTGGCGCAGGCGATTATCGCCGAGCGCGAGGCGGGCGGTCCGTTTAAGACGCTGCACGACTTTGTCGAGCGTGTGGACTCGAGCCAAGCCAACCGTCGCGTGATCGAATCGCTGATCAAGGCAGGCGCCTTCGACTCCACGGGGTATCCGCGTCGCCAGATGATGCACTTTGTGGACAAGAACAACCCCGAGAACATCATCGATGCCGCGGTAAAGCGCCAGAAGGACCGTGCGAGTGGCCAGACCTCGTTCTTCGATATGTTTGGCGACGTTGAGGGCTCGGGTTTCGAGGTCAGCGTGCCCGATCCGGACGGCCAGGAATGGGACCGCCACCTCAAGCTAAGCCAGGAGAAGGAGGTTCTGGGCATCTATGTCTCGGACCACCCGCTGCGCCCGTTTGAGTATGCGCTCAGCAAAGCGCGCGACTTCTCGTTCTCGCAGATCGACACCGGCTACGAAGTTCAGAATCCTACGGGCGGCACCATCAACCAGGAGATTCCCGAGGGTAAGGCGCTGTGGTGGGCCGGCATGGTCTCGAGCGTGTCCAAGCGCGTGACCAAAAACGGCGACCCCATGGGTATCGTGCAGCTCGAGGACATGGAAGGCGAGGCCACCGTCGTCGTGTTCCCCAAGACCTATAAAGAGGCCGAGGGGTACCTGTACGGCGAGGTCGATCCCGAGACCGGCGCGCAGCTGTCCGATGCGTTTGTGCGCATTAAGGGCAAGCTCGAGCGCTCGGACCGCGGCGACCAGATCATCGCGCAGGAGATCGTGCCGCTGGAGCTCAACGAGGAGAACAACAAGCCCAAGGTGTTTGAGGTCATGGTGCCCAACAGCCGCTTTAGCCAGGGCAATATGGCACGTCTTGCCACGGTGCTCACCACCAACCCGGGCGGCGACCGTGTGGAGATCTTTATCGAGCAGGTGGACGGGCGCGTGCTGCGCGCCGAGGTACCTGCCAAGGTCAACGCGCGCTCGATTCCGCTGCTGGCCGAGGCCAAGGCCATCGTGGGTAACCAGGGCCGCGTGACGGTTATCTAAAATGATTTTTCTGGGACGGGGATTTAAAAAGGCTCTGTTAGACCAGGATTGACATACATGTGTCCCCACGGTGCCATATCTTTGACCCCGTAGACCGCGATGATGGGGGCAGCATGAACGCCGAA
>JAIHTM010000166.1 GCA_022713905.1 Collinsella sp. | reverse complement strand
GCCATGGCCGAAGTCCTGGGTGGCGCGATTGCCCTTCAAATGCTCTTTGGGCTGCCCGTGCGCGCGGGCTGCGTCATCGTGGCGGCAGTATCGATGGCGATGCTCATGACGAACTCCTACAAGCGTGCCGAACGCTGGATCATCGCCTTCGTAGGCGTGGTAGGACTCTCGTTTTTGGCCGAGCTTGCACTAGTCAAGGTCGACTGGCCGCAAGCCGCCGCAAGCTGGATCACGCCCAGTATGCCCACTGGCTCTGCCGCGATTATCGTGAGTGTCCTGGGTGCGGTCGTTATGCCTCACAACCTCTTCCTGCACTCCGAGGTCATCCAATCCATGCACTTCGAAGGCCAAGGCGAGCAGATTATCGAGGAACGTCTGCGCTACGAGCTCTTCGACACGCTCTTTTCGATGGGCGTGGGCTGGGCGATCAACTCGGCCATGGTCATCCTGGCCGCAACGACCTTCTTTGCGCACGGCATTGTCGTAGACGACCTCGCCGTCGCAGCGGACACGCTCTCCCCCATCTTGGGCCCGGCGAGCTCGACTATCTTTGCGGTGGCACTGCTGTTTGCGGGCATATCGAGTAGTGTGACGGCGGGCATGGCGGCGGGCACCATTTCGGCGGGCATGTTCGACGAGGAATACGACATCCACGACCGACATTCCTCGATCGGGGTAGCGGCCTGTTTCGCCGGCGCAGTGGCGGCGTGTCTGGTCGTCCCAAATCCTTTTGAAGGTCTCATCTGGAGTCAGGCACTGCTGTCGCTCCAGCTGCCGATTACGGTCTTTGTGCTCATACGGCTCACCAGCTCAGCCCGCGTCATGGGCAAATACGCCAACTCGCGCCCGCTCAACGCGTTGCTCGTAGGGATCGGCGTCATCGTGACGGCTCTCGACATCGTGCTGCTAACGGGGATGTAATGGGGCGGGGCACCTACCCAGGCAAACGTCTCGATCTGTAACATCTAGACCCGCTTTTGATGTCTAGATGTTACAGATCGAGATCATTCCGAGGGACAGCTCCGTTTGTCTCAATCTGTAACAAGTGGACCCAATTTCCACCGTTAGACGTTACAGATTAAGACAAAAGGTCGGCCGGACTCACAACAGACAGGATCGGCCAACAGCAACCGTGATCCCTTGGGGACGGAGGAAAAGGGCCCCGGCCGAGAATTCGACCGAGGCCCTTGGACAGAGCTATGTGTTGCCGTGAGCCGCGTGCCGACAAGCTACTCCTCGACGAGCTCAAACTGATCGGGACCGACGCCGCATACCGGGCACACGTAGTCCTCGGGCAGCTCGGGCGTATCGACCTCAACCTCGTAACCGCAAACGACGCACACGAACTTATACGTCTTCTTCTCCTCAGCCATGATGTTCTCCTCTCGAACGCGACTGGTGATGTACTTCATTTATCAGTATAGATTCTCAATAATATAATGCAAGTATTTTTAAAACATTTCTAGCCTTGATACGATGACGCCCTCGGAGGCGTCTTGCCCTTCAGGACCTTATGGTAGTAATCGTAGGTGAGCGGCGTCTCGTCGCTCAGGCGCTCGGCATCCTCGACCTCGCCGACAAACAGTAGATGCGTGCCCACATCCACAGTGTCGATCAAACGGCAGCTAAACAGGGCCGCCGCGTGCTCGGGCACATAGGGCATGCCCAGAGCCGTCTCGCGGGTCTTGTATTTGGCAAACTTGTCATAATCGCTGCTGGTGCGGAACCCAAAGTTACCGATGTAGAGCATGTCGGCGGCCTGATCGATCACGGTCAGCGCGAACGCTTTGGCCGAAGCGATGACGCCCGAGGTGACGTTGTCCTTGTTCACGGCAACCGAAATGCGCGGCGGCATGGACGTCACCTGCACCGCCGTGTTGATGACGCAGCCGGCGCGCAGCCCGTCTGCCGCGGCGCTCACCACGTACAGACCGCTCGGCATGGTAAAGAACGCAGTTTTGTCCATAACGATCACTCCCCTAACCCGGGCTGGAACCTCATGGATGTATGTACCCACAAAAAAGGCAGCGCCCATAACGGACGCCGCCTTTGAAACATATGTGTCAGAACAGTAAGAAAGATGAGACGCCCGCAGTTGCGGTGAAATAGGGACTGAATAGCCCCTCAAACAGGCAAAACAGTCCGTATTCCACCGCAACTTATGAAGGACGGTCAGCGGTTGCGTTCCTTGAGGGCACGGTCGATCTCGCGTTGGACATCACGCTTGGCCATGTCCTCGCGCTTGTCGTAGAGCTTCTTGCCGCGACCCAGGCCCAGCAGCAGTTTTACGCGACCGTCGGTATTAAAGTAGAGCTCCAACGGAACCAGCGCATAACCACGGTTGCGAAGTTTGCCGTCAAGAAAGTCGATCTCCTTGCGGTGCAGCAGCAGACGGCGCCGACGGTCGGGATCGCGATTCCACACGCCACCATGGCTATAAGGGTGGATATGCAGGCCGACGAGCCAGCACTCCCCGCCACGAATCAGTGCAAAGGTATCGGTAATCTGGCACGCGCGCTCGCGAATCGACTTGACCTCGGTACCGCTCAGCTCAATACCGCACTCAAACGTCTCATCGATAAAGTACTCGTGATGTGCCGAGCGATTCTTGGAAATGAGCTTGCGCTCGCGCTTACTGGGCATCGCCGGCCTCCTTGGCGCCATCGGCGTTTGAGCCCGCAGCCTCGCGCTTTGCCCTGCGCTCGGCATTGAGCTCGGCATCGCTCTCGCGCACCAGCTTGATAATCGCCGCGCATGCCTCCTCGCCCACCAGGTCGCGGGCACGGACCGTCAGACGCGTAGCCTCCTGCTTGTCGCCGTCGCTTGCAGCATCGGTCGCGCACATAATCAGGCAGATGGCGATCTCGGCCGAAGGCGAGGTCGGCACGCCCTGCAGGGCGAGCTCACCCATCACATGGTCGTCATTCTCGTCCGCGGCATCCGGATAGGTGGTATGGATCTTGTTGAGCAGGCGCGTCGTATGCGCATCATTGGGCGCCAGGCGCAGCGCCAGACGTGCGCAGCCCACGGCAGCCGAAATGTTCTCGGTCTCGGGCTCCAAGAAGTACTGACCCAAGTTGGTGTAGGCGCGTGCGGCGCACTTACCGTCGCTCGCGCGCTCCAGCACCGAGAACGAGAGCGATGCCCATTCCTGCTTGTCTTCGAGTGCGCGGAACAGCTCGGCCAAATCCAAGCGATAGTTGCAGTTCATGGGGTCCCAACGCACAGCCTGCATCAGGGCATTGCGAGCGCTCACATAATCCTGCTGGCGAATGTAGGCAAACGCCATGTCAGAGTACAGGCGGTCAAACGGCACCTCGACCTGCACGAGCTCGCGCGGATCCTTCTCCACGCGGCGATAGGCCAAGCGCTCAAACTTGCTATCGAAGCTAAAGTATTGGCGCTTCTCCTCCGTCTTGCACTCAGCGTCGATATACTCCTCGGCGAGCTCCACCAGACGCTCCAGCAGCGGCGTCGCCGTAGCCAGGACGCCCTGCGCCAGATAGTTCTCGGCATACGTGATGTCTTGCAAGCTGATGGGCAGATCCATGGCTACTCCTCGATCTGAGCGAAACACGGCAGGCGCCGTATATACGGTCAATACACAAAACCCGGGTCTCTTACGAGGCCCGGGCGTTCAATTTTGGTAGCCCGTACCAGATTCGAACTGGTGATCTCCGCCTTGAGAGGGCGGCGTCCTAAACCGCTAGACGAACGGGCCATATGTAGCAAATGCAATGGCTGGGATGGAGGGAGTCGAACCCCCATTGACGGAACCAGAATCCGCTGTCCTGCCATTAGACGACATCCCAATGACTGCATCGCTGCGCTCGGCTGTGCCTTTGCGCAAGAAAGAAATATACGGGAAGTCTCGCCGTGACGCAAGCCCCAATTTTGACTTTTTTGAAATTCAGTCAAATTGGCCTAATTTAGTCCAACCCGTGAAGGACCTGTGAAGCCAACCGCTGTACACGAAGGACAAAACGCCGCGAGCGGTAGCCGTCAACCGTTGGCAGATTCTACCGCGAAAACGATAGCACCAGGCAACACAATCGAGGTATCAATGATCGCGTAGATATCGAGGCGCCATGGACGAAGAGCTTGATTACCTATGGGAGACCCTGGGCCTTGAGATCACTGCCGACCTTTGGCCCGAACGGGACAAAATCCATCCCACACTGCGCCCCGCCATTACTGTGGTGCAGGCAAAATACCGCCGTGCATCCTTTTTGATCATGCGGATGTCATGGCACGCGGGACTCCCCGACCTTAAGCGAATCCAGGCAAGCCTCGTCGAGTTGTCCGGTATGCCGACCGTCATATCCGAGGCGCACCTGGAGCAGCGCCAGCGCGAGCGACTGCAACAGCAGCGGATTCCCTTTATCTGCCCCGGCGTTCAGGCATATCTGCCCTTTATGGACGAGGAGTACTGGAGCGGCAAGCCCAACAAGCACGTAAAGGTCTACGGTCCGCACGAATGGGCACAGCTCAAGGATTGAGCCGAGCGAGCCCGCCGATGGAAAACACGTCCCATCCTGAGCGCTCAAAACGGGTCGCGCTTTCCGCAGCCGCTACAGCAATGCCTCGGCCCAAGCCGATTCCTTAAAGCCAGGAATCGCAAAGTCGTCGCCCACCAACAGCGGACGCTTGACCAGCATGCCGTCGGTTGCCAGCAGCTCGTAGCGCTCCCGATCAGTCATGCCCGCATCCAGACGCGCCTTCAGGCCCAGCTCTCGATATTTCATGCCCGACGAATTAAAGAAGCGCCGCACCGGCAGCCCCGAACGAGCAATCCAGGTCGCAAGCTCATCAGCCGTGGGATTGTCCAAAACGATATCGCGGTCGATATACTCTACCCCGTGTTCGTCCAGCCATGCCTTGGCCTTCTTACAGGTCGAGCACTTGGGATATTCAACAAACAGTACGGTCATGGGAATCCTCCGAATATAGATCGGCCAACGCAGGCACACGCCATACGAGGCGCCTTCGCATGATGGGCCAATTGTAGCCCACGGGTCACACACTAAACGAACCGTACCCCGAATCCGCGTTTGATGAACGGCAGCAGCTCCATTGCCTCGGGCGTGATATGACCCGCAACGTTCATGCGCTCGTCACCGGGAAGATCGACCCGCGCAATCTCAAGCTCGCCTTCGTAGCGCCCATAGCCGCTATTGCTCACAGCGATCGACCCCATCTTTCGCGACAGGCCGGCACCGGCATCCATCGGCACGGAATCCGGTTTAAGCGTCGTGCGCGACTCCTGAGACCTAAAGATGAGGGTGCTCGAATCGGGCCGGTCGTGATGAATCTGCCCACGTACATAGGCATAACCAGACTCAAGCTCGCATTGCAGGTCCACGTATCCGGCGGAAACTTGAGCAAACTGCGCCCAGCCCGCATCGGAAAGATCGGGGTCGCCGACCAACACAATGTCGCAATCGGCGCCATGTGCGAGCTCAAGCATGTTGAGGGCAACCTTTGACGCGCGACCGCGCTGTGCCTCGACCGTCGGCAGCCCCTCGAATACCGGCCCGCGAACGTTGGCATCACCCGGCACAAAAGCCATGATTTCGAATCCAAGCGCCGCAAGACGAAGATTCACCCGAGCAATGTCCTCCAGAGCTAAACCGGTATAAGGCTTGGGGTAAAAATTGTGGCAGGCAGCAAAACGAGTCACATCGGCACCGGCCTCACGCCACGATGCGATTTCATCAGAACTCACCGTCGATGCATTGACCACAATGCGAAATACACCGGACAGCTCCGCGACCCGCTGGGCGCTAAAGCCATAGTCCAAACGAAGGTATTCCAACCCCAGATCGCGCAGGCCCTCGATGCGCTCAAGCCCGAGCAAATCGCACGTGCGCGGTCCCACATCGGCAATGAGCGCAATGCCGCGGGCGGAAAGCAGCGACAGCACATGACGGATCTTATCGGCATACGCCGCTCCCCCATCCTCGGGAATATGCAGTGAGGTAAACGCATAGCGCGCACCCGCCGCGGCACCGTGCCCAATCGTCCGCTCAATATCCTGCAGAGGGCTGGAAAGATAAATCGA
>JAIHTM010000165.1 GCA_022713905.1 Collinsella sp. | reverse complement strand
GGGCCGGAATGAGGTTGCTTTCCAACGCATTCCGCAGGGGGCGGCATTATTTTGTAGCGCGAAGCGCGGATCAAAATAATGCCGCATGCCCGAGGACGCGTTGGAAAGCAACCTCATTCCGGCCCGAACAGGTCCGTCTACCTGCGCATTTACAAATTCGTAAACTTTTTTCAAAAAAGTGCTTGCACAGTTCTCGAATCATAGGTTATTATTTTCCTCGTTGAACGCGCGGGTCCAACAAACGAACCGCGAGTCAACAACATAGCATGTCGGAGTGGCGGAATTGGCAGACGCGCTAGCTTGAGGTGCTAGTGACCGCTTTTTGGTCATGCGGGTTCAAGTCCCGCCTCCGACACCATCGCATTTGAGAAGCCTCTTCGGAGGCTTTTTTGTTACCGATAGACGGTGAGGTCCACGATGGAAACGCTTGAGCGCAACGAGTGGGCAGACGTTGCCCAACTGGTCGAGATCACGAGCGATGCTGTCATCATCTGTGAGCTCGACGGAACCATTCTGCATGTGAATAATCGTTTGCTCGACCTGATGTGCGAGGAGCGCGCTGACGTCATCAACGGTGATGTCAAAGACGTTCTGTTCTCGTCTGCCTTTGAGCGCGCGACCGAACATCGTCTGCCGTTTGAGACCGATGGCTCCGAGAGCGAGCTGATGCTCAAGCTGAGCGACGGGTCTTTTATTCCCGTCTTGGTTCGCGCGGGTTCCGTTACGCCTCCGCGTATCTTTGGACGTCGTGCACCGCGTGTCCTTGTGGCGCTTCACAGCATCGAAGAGCAGTATTCCCACGATCGTCAGCTCAAACGTGCGCTATCGGAGCTTAGGGTGGCGAATAAACGCCTTTCGGGCACCCTTTCGGTCATTATGAGTACCGTGGGCTCCGATGAGCTCCCCAGCTTGCTCGATACCGTTTTGAATCAGCTCGTTGGAACGCTCGATGCCTCCGGTGCGGCTATCTATTTTTCCGAGAGCGGCGGCTTTAAGCTCCGCGGTGTTTCTAAGGAGCTTGAGGACAGCTATCTGCCCGAGTTTATGCCGTACGGCGCGGGCATTCCGACCTACGTGCTTCGCGAGTCGCGTGCCTGTCGCCTATCGATTCAGCAGGACCTTGAGGGCGACCGGGTTGCTTCGGGCATGTTCATGGATTTGGACAATCGTTCCAAGCATTTGCTGCGCGTGCAGGATATGCCCCCGTATCGCAGCGAGATCTGTCTTCCCGTGTTTTACGGCACGCAGGTCCTTGGTGTGTTGGAGGTGGGCTGGAAGCGTCCGCAGGCTCCGCTTGCCTATGACGTGAACGTGCTCGAGGTTATTTGTGACTACCTGTCCATCCAGCTTGTAGGCATGGCGTCGAGCTTACGTTCGCGCCGCACGGCGGAGCTCGGCCGCTCACTCAATTTGCTGCGCGACGAACTGTTTACCTATCTCGATGACCCCGTTGCCGCTTCGCGAGCGGTGTCGACTGAAATCTGCACGGTGCTCAATTGTCATTTCTGCCCCGTGGAATATGACGCGAGTCTTGACGCCTATGTCATTGATTTTGAGGGCGGCAGTCGCGTGGCGCTACCGGGAGACCCTGAGTCGCTCTTCTTTTCCACCACCGCACCGGCTGCGCGTTTGGGGGCCGCTTCCGATGGTTTTGAGCCGTCGGTGCTGGGCGGTGCGAGTGCTGATGATCTTAAGCATGTGCGCTTGACCCGCGTCGACGAATCCATGCCTATGGGCGGATGGTTGAGGGCTCATGGCCTGCCGTGCCAGGGCCTCTATGTCGATTCCGGCTTCGAGGCGGGACGCGTTCGCTCGGAGGGCGGCGGTCGGCGGAACAACGATGCAATCGTTCCCGCCGACGTTGCCAAGGGGCCGACGACGCGTGCCTTGCTGCTCCGTGATGGCAGCCAAGAACCAATTGACGACCTTGAATACGACTACCTGGTGCATCTGGCGCATGACTTTGAACTGATCTATGAAGGCGAGTCTCAAAAACGCGAGGAGCGCCATATCGCTCAGACGCTTCAGGTTGGCATGAGAAATTCGCTTGGTGACGTTCCGGGCATTGCAAGCGATTCGGTATACCTATCGGCAACGAATTCTGCGTTGGTCGGCGGTGACTTCTATACGCTTGTCCGACTTCCCGACGATTGCGCCGTTATGATTTTGGGCGATGTATCCGGCAAGGGAATCGAGGCGGCGTCGATGTCGGCTCTCGTCAAGACAGCGCTGACGGCCTATGCCTGGGAGGGTGCGGGGCCTGCCCGTATGGCACGCTCGCTCAATAGCATGCTCATGGGCTTCTCGAGGGTCGAGACGTTTGTGACGGCGTTTATCGCCAAGATCGATCTTAAGGCGGGCCGCGCTACCTATTGCTCTGCGGGACATCCTCCCACTATGGTCATTAGGCCGTCGTCGACGCCGCTTGGCGGCGGCGAGACCTGCGGGGGAGAAGTGGAGCTTCTTGGGTGCCAATCGGGCGTGATCGGTGCCTTTGAGAGCATGGTCTACGAGACGGGTGCCTTTACGTTCGCTCCTGGTGACATGCTGTTTATGTATACCGATGGAACGATTGAGGCACGCGACCGCACGGGTGCTTTCTTTGGCGAACAGCGCCTTCGCGACCTTCTACTCTCCGTCTCGGGTGAGGGTGTATCGGGAATCTGCGGTAAGGTCTTGGGCGAGCTTGACCGCTTTACCGAGTCGGCGCTGGACGATGACATCGCGCTGGTCTCCCTTGAGTTTTTACGGGGTCGATCGTAGACCGCGATGCTTGACGGGCAAAATCTGCGCTGTTGCAGATACGTATGCATCGAGCGAGCTCTTTTGGGGAACCATGGTCGTATGAATGAGTGGAATGACATAGCGGTTTTGACGCCACCGGGTGATGTCGACATCGCCTCGGTGCCCGTGCTACGCCGACGGTTGGATAATTTGATCGACCGGGGCGTGCGCCGCGTTGTCATCAATTGCCAGGCCGTGGGCTTTATCGACTCGACGGGTTTGGCGTTTTTGCTTACGCGCGCCAGAGATCTCATGAGGCGAGAGGGCCTGCTTTCGCTCGTTAACGCCTCCGATGAGGTCATTCGCTTTTTGGAGATTGCCCGACTTGTCGACATCCTGCATGTCGCAGGCCCGGCGCGGGAGTCGATTCCCGCCATTCCGGTGGGGGAGTTGCCGCGATGGAGCAGGAGCGTCGAAGTGCAACGGGGCATCGAGAATCTCCCGTATTATCGGCACCGTGTGGCCGAGCTTCTCGAATCACTTCCCCTGAGGCGTGATGAACGTTATGACGTCGCATTGGCGCTAGGAGAGGCATTGGGTAACGCGTATGACCATGCGGGCGGTGTTGGCTGCGTCCTGACGGTTCAGGCCTATGGGGACCGTGTTGTGCTCGAGGTGCTTGATCGGGGTGCTGGCTATTCTATCGATGGGGCGAGCGAGCCGGTGGCATCCGAGGAACGCGGACGTGGTATCAAGCTCATGCGCATGCTCGTCGATAATGTTGAGGTTGCCCGGCGCACGGATGGTGCCGGCACACGCGTTCGGATGGTGAAGTTGTTTAGCTCGGCATTGGAATCGTGCGCTTAGCGCCTTGGTTTGACGTTATCCACCTGCGCGAACTTGCATTGAGCAACTTTTTTTGAAAAAAGTACTTGCGTCTTTTGGGCAACTCGCGTAAATTAATAACCCGCAAGCGGACATGGCTCAGTTGGTAGAGCACAACCTTGCCAAGGTTGGGGTCGCGGGTTCGAGCCCCGTTGTCCGCTCCATTGCATTTCCGGACCGTCTCAAGCGGTCCTTTTTCGGCGAAGTGGCCAAGTGGTAAGGCAGAGGCCTGCAAAGCCTTTACCCCCGGTTCGAATCCGGGCTTCGCCTCCAGGCAACATCCGGGCGCTCCGGCGCCCGTTTTGTTTTACATATGCGGACATGGCTCAGTTGGTAGAGCACAACCTTGCCAAGGTTGGGGTCGCGGGTTCGAGCCCCGTTGTCCGCTCCAAACGCAACAGCCCGACTACTACGGTAGCCGGGCTTTTTTTACCTATCTCCTAGGCTCGAACCCGAGAGGGGGCGAGCGTTTTGGGTCGTGGCTGTGGCGTTGTTTGCCGCGAATGTCCGCTTTGGGCGTATCATCGTGGGCATCTCGCATAACCTCGTTGCAAGGGAGATACGCCCCATGGCTACAGAAAAGTCTTCTTCGCGCTCATGGATGTCCGATGCCGCGATCTATCAGATCTACCCGCGCTCGTTTAAGGATTCGACTGGTTCGGGTCTGGGCGATATCGCGGGCATTACCCAGCAGATGGATTATCTTGAGCGGCTGGGCATCGAGGCCATATGGCTGAGCCCGTTCTACCCATCGCCGCTTGTCGATGGCGGCTATGATGTGGCGGACTACTGCGATGTCGACCCGCGTCTTGGCTCGCTTGACGACTTCGATGACATGGTCGCTGCTGCACACGAGCGCGACATCAAGGTCATCGTCGACATCGTGCCCAACCACTCATCCGATCAGCACCCTTGGTTCAGAGCCGCTCTTGCCGCTGGCCCCGGATCGCCCGAGCGTGCCCGTTATATCTTCCGCGATGGTCGCGGCGAACATGGCGAGCTGCCTCCCACCAATTGGAATGCCAACTTTGGCGGCCCCGCCTGGACGCGTGTTGCGGACGGTCAGTGGTATCTGCATATGTTTACGCCCGAGCAGCCCGACTTTGACTGGTCATGCCCCGAGGTTCACGCGTTCTTCTGCGACGTCCTCGCGTTTTGGAGCGATCGGGGCGTTGATGGCTTCCGTATCGATGTGGCTCATGGTCTCGCCAAGGACCTCGATCGTGATAATCTCGACCGGTGGCATCTCGCCGAGGGCGATGACATGGTTGACGACGGCACCCATCCGCTGTGGGACCGCAACGAGGTCCACGAGATCTATCGCGAGTGGCGCCGCGTGTTCGACCGTTATGATCCGCCGCGCAGCGCCGTTGCCGAGGCGTGGGTGCTGCCCGAGCGTCAGTATCTCTACGCGCGCCCCAGTGAGCTCGGCCAGACGTTCAACTTTGAGTTCGCCAAGGCTACTTGGACCTATGACGACATGCATGCCGCAATCGAGGAGGGCCTAAAGGCGGCAGTCGAATCCGATTCCGCTTCGACCTGGGTGCTTTCCAACCATGACGTGCCGCGCGTGGCGACGCGCTATGCCCTGCCGCAGATCAAGGCGACGCGCTACCACCAGATCGCACTCGACTGGCTCTTGCGCGACGGGTCGTCTTATGACGAGAACCGTGAGCTCGGCGAGCGCCGCGCACGGGCGGCCCTTTTGCTCGAGCTGGCGCTTCCGGGGTCGGCATACGTGTACCAGGGTGAGGAGCTCGGCCTTTTTGAGGTGGCGGATATCCCGTGGGCCGCGCTCGAAGATCCCAATGCGACCAATACGCACGGACCGAAGCGCGAGAAGGGGCGCGACGGCTGCCGAGTTCCCCTGCCGTGGGTGTCGGCGGACGATCCCGCGCAGGGCGGATCGTTCGGGTTTTCGCCGGCAGGCGCCGATGCGGCACCTCATCTGCCGCAGCCCGCGTGGTTTTCCGACTACGCTGTCGATAGGGAAGAGACGGACCCGGCATCGATGCTTGCACTCTATCGTGACGCCCTTAGGCTGCGGCGCAAGTTGCGCGGGTGTGCCAACGATCTTGCATGGCTCGATCTTGACGGACACACTGGTCTTGCAGATGGTGCCGAGGGTGCCGGGGGCGGCGTCATCGCCTATCGCCGAGACAATGGCTGGGCATGTGTGACGAACTTCGGCGCAGCGCCCGTGGAACTGCCGGCGGGCAAGGTCCTGCTCACTTCATCACCGCTCGCAGACGGCAAGCTCGCGCAGGACAGCTCGGCGTGGATTATGCTCGGCGAGTTGTAGGGGGCATCTTGCCGTGAGCCTACGTTCGCCTGCGTCTTTCGTGCCGGCCGATGCCTTCGCGAGGGGATGGTTGATTTCCGATCTCAGCCGAACACTTTGAGCGGATAGGCCGTTCCCGCAGCTAGCCGAACGCCCCCGAGGCCCCATCCGGGCCCCCGGGGGCGGC
>JAIHTM010000164.1 GCA_022713905.1 Collinsella sp. | reverse complement strand
GAATGCGTTGGCATTACCGACCGTCGCGACGATTTTGCGACGGTTGCGGATGATGCCCGGATCGTTCATGAGTTCGGCGATCTTGTTCTCGTCATAGCGCCGGATCCGTTCGATGTCGAACCCCTCGAACGCCTGACGGAAACGTTCGCGTTTGTTCAGTACCGTCTCCCATGACAGTCCGGCCTGAAAGGTTTCGAGCACCAGCATTTCAAAGAGATGATGGTCATCGTGCGAAGGAACTGACCACTCAGCATCGTGATAGGCAACATAGACGGGATTGCTGAGGTTGCACCAGCCGCAACGTGGTCTTATATCGTCCATGTGCTCTCCCTATGGGTCGTTGGAGACGGTCGGTTTTAGATGTTGATTCGATGTGTGATCCAGTATAAACGGTGTGTTCGGATAGCGGTCTGGATGTGCGGATTGTCTGAACCATATTTGCCGGATTGCGGGTATAAAGGGGTTAGTTACTGCGGTTGCAGGTATTTCGGTACTAGTTAGGGGTGATTCTGGGCCCTTTTACCTGCAACCCACTCCCGCCCACGGGATTGCACAATCGGTTGCAGGTATTTTGGTGTCATTTGAGATTGGGAAGCGGAAATCGATGTCGCATGGAATCGAACTGACTAGCAGGTGGGGTCCCAACATCACAAAAGTCCCTTAGGCCGCAAGGCCATATAGGTTCTACGGTCATCAGATAAAATCGGATAAATCGTTTAGCAGCCGGATAAAAGAAGAAGCCCAGAATCGTTGAGATTCCAGGCTTTTTTGTTTGTCGGGCTAGCGGGATTTGAACCGGCGACATCCTGTTTTCGCAGGGTGTTTCTTTGTTGGGTTGAATGGCTTTTGTTGGGGTCAATATCGTTGGAAAATGGCGGTTTCCGGTTATTGGTTGTCTTTGTTGAGGCGACTGGGATTGGCTCACCGTGATGGTCATTGTTACTGGTTTTTTACTGGAATCAACCGATGTGGCGACGACATCGCTCGGCGTGTCGCAATGCCTTACAGGAGTCTCATCATATTGACCAAATGCGCAGGTAGCATAACAGGGAAATACCTTTCGATTCAGGGAAGACGGGTTACTAAATGGGCGCAATCAGGAAAGCCTTCAAGGTTAAAAATGCGATTAGCCATCCCATACACACTGCGACAAGGCCGGTAAGGCGCACCATAAGGAAAGCAGTGGTTCCTAAGGGTGTTCGGAAAGCCTACTACAAGACCAAATCAGTGTCGACAGCTGTGCATAATCCGATTTCAGCTTCTGTCCGATCGTTAGACGGAATCAGCACATCGACCAATCGGCATAACAAGAAGTATTCAGATCTCAGTAGGGAACGTGAACGTTTATATCGTGAGATTCGTAGGTTATCCAAAACGACGAACCGCACATCTTCACACTATGTTTCCGACCATAGTTCGTTATCGGAATATAGAACAAGGCTCAAGCAGATTGACGAGGAAATTGATTCGATAAGCTCAAGCGCGAATCACGTCAGCTCCGAATATGATTCCACGGCTTCTAGTAATTATGCCGCTGCGTCATCTGACAGTGGAGGTGCAGAAGCTGCAAAAGAAATTTTCGGATTCATTGGAGTTGTCTTTTTAGTGTTATTTGTAGTCATGTCGTTTGTGCAGCAGCATCAGCAAAATGCAGAGAAAACTAATATGATTCAGGCAGCGTATTCCGCTTGTCGGTCGGATGGTTTGCAACTTGTAGATGATTACGACGGGTCTCCCTCAATCAAAGGGGAAAATGTCTCTTCCCAGACTGTTTCTTGCTTGGCCGAACATATGGGGGTCGAAGACACTTTCACGACGGACGAGCGAGGCGACATACAGGAATGGGGCGACTACAGAATGGATGTTTTTAACCTTGATCCATACAATGTCGTCACCCCAGAAACTGAGTATTCGGTAGAAATATCTTTTAAGCGCAGTTAAAAGCAGTCTCAGACAATCACATTGCATCCGAATCCCGCAGATCCACTTCTTTTACTTCTTGGTAGATGGCCGAGATGTCTTTGAGATTGATGCGGAACTGGCTACGCGGGTGGGGTGCCCACTTGCCGTTCTTGAGCGTGATCTTGACGCCCGGGTCGTAGACGGCCTTGCCGTCTTGGAAGGCTTGAAGGAACAGGCCAAAGCTGGTGGAGATACCGAGCGTGATGAGCGGCCCGAACTCCACGGTGGTGCTTTCAGCTTTTCCTTCCTTGAGATAGGGCACGTATGCGGCACGGTTGTGCTTGCGCTGCCAGTGTTCGAGCAGTTTGAGGTAGGACCAGCCGGCGGCGAGCTCGCTGGTTTCCTTGTCGTAGAGGGCGATCATGCCGTTGGGGTCGAAGTGCTTGGCATCGTTGAATCCCACGAGCTCGAGGTTCAGTTTCGCCCTATCCTTGTCCTCTCCGAAACGATTGATGTCACCTGACGTGAAGTAGTACTCATTGGGTTCGCCGTTCTCGTCGGTGCCACTGACGTGACCGTATCGCAATACGAATTCCGCCTGGGAGTGCTGGGTCGTCCACCCCAGATCGGGCTGCGGCGTGAACAAGGTAACCTTGTGATTGCTGAGCCGTTCAAGCGATGGCTGCTTGATCGCCTTGAGCTCCCATACATCGAAATCGGGGCCGGGAATGGCGTTTTCCCCCACGCCGAGTTCCGCCTCCAAGGTCAGGCCTGGAGCGTTGGGCGCGATATACGGTCTGACTTGTTGCCCGTCGTTGAGCATGCGCCATGGTGTGATCTTCTTGCCGATGATCTTGGCCAGCGCTTCTTCGAGGATGGAGATTTCACCGACCGTGCGATCGGTCTTGTATTTAACCGGGCAGATGTGGCCTTCCTCGAACGTATCCATGTCCAGCACGTAGCGGCTGGCGGATGACGGAGCTCCAACCACAAGACCCGCGACATGACTGATTTTTCCGTCTTCGCCTTTCACAGGGCCGAAGAACAGACAGCGGTTGAGCTCATGACCACGCTTCGATTCGTTCAACAGTTCGGACGGCGCTTCCTTGCATCCTTGCAGGAAACCCGAGAACCGCACTTCTGGATACTGCGGGTAGTAGCACATCTTGGCATTCGGAGCATCAAACTCGCCATTGGGCGTGACCCAATGCCATGGCACCGGAATCTGAATGACAGGTGCCCCGGCCTTCTTCTTCTGCGACTTCGCAGGCGTATACGACGGAACGCCAAGCGGAAGGAACGACAAATCCGAAGGATCGTTGGCCAGGAAGATCTGCTGCTTGGAGTTGTTATTGGGCACCAGACGTTTGACCCAGATGCTTTCGGCACCGGCTTGGGTCAGCAAGTCGTACACTTGCTGGATGTCGGCTGTGTCGAACCATTGCTGATCGTCGTTGACATGGGTATCGCTCATATTTCAACAATACCCACGCCAACGGCCGCATTATTGCATCGACATGACGGTATCAGTCAAGTCCCGCTCCGGCGACGGCCATCTGACGTGCCTTTTGAATTGCCTCGCCGGCCATTTCGGAATCGGACACCAGCTCCGGCTTCTTGCCTTCCTGCATGACCTTGAGGATGTGCGGGCGCATGATGCGGGCGATCTCCGCGATGGCGGGCACGACCACCGAATTGCCGAACTGGCGATAAGCCTGCGTGTCCGATACGGGGATGCGGAAATCATCCGGGTATCCCATGAGGCGTGCGCATTCGCGTGGCGTGAGCCTGCGGGGCCGGTCACCCTCTTGAGCAACGAGGATTTCGGATCCGTCCTTGTGATAGCGGGCGGAAAGGGTGCGCGAAACCATGTCCGGCGTCACCAAGCCGTAGCCGAAGCCGTGGCCCATGGCCTCATGCTTTGCCTTATAGTCCTGCAGGTACTGCCACAGGCGCGGAGTGAGTGTGTACTTGTCTTGGACCTTGTTGCTCTCGTGGTCAAAATACCGGTCGCCGTCCCACGTCAGATATGGCTCGGTGCCGTCGGTTCTATGCAGGATGTCCGCGAGCACAGGCTTATGTTCGGGGAATTTGAGGTCATCCCATGTGAAATCGGTATGCGAGCGGAAACCGACAATGTAGATGCGCTCACGGTGCTGGGGCACGAAGTTCTGCCCGTCGATGACTTTCCAGTGCACCTCATAGCCCAATTCATTCTGCAGAGCGTCAATAATGACCTTGAACGTGCGGCCCTTGTCGTGCGAGGTCAGATTCTTCACGTTCTCCAGCAGGAACGCCGCAGGTCGCTTCGCCGCGATGATGCGGGCCACGTCGAAGAACAGCGTGCCTTGCGTCTTGTCGCGGAACCCGGTCTCACGGCCTAGGCTGCGCTTCTTCGACACCCCGGCCAAGCTGAACGGCTGGCATGGGAACCCCGCGAGCACCACGTCGCAATCAGGGATGTCGCCTACATCGACCTGTGTGATGTCTCCGGCCATCGTCTCCGCGAACCCGTAGTTCGTTCGATAGGTACGTGTGGAGAACTCGTTCCATTCCGAAGAGAACACCGCGTGGCCGCCGGCCGACGCGAAGCCACGACGAATACCGCCGATGCCGGCGAACAGGTCGATGGTTCGGAAGTCAGTGCCATTTTCATGCGTAGTGCCGAAATACAATTCACGCAATGCAGGAACATAAGCCGGCTTGCACTCCACCTTCCCGGACTCCCAACGCTCCACCGTTGAAGTAGATACTTGCAGCGATTCGGCGAGCTGGCGGCGTGTCATGGAAGCGCGCAGCAATGCGATAAGCTCAGCCGCGGCGTCAAAGCCGTTGGGGCCACCGGTGTTATTGTTTGATTTGACAACACTACTCATAGGGAAGAATGTACTTCATTATGATGACAAATATTCCCAGAAGAGTCTTTTAGCTCCCCAGAAGAATCAAACAATTGTTCGATTCTGATTTTACAATATAAGTCATAGTCTCATGACACTTTTGACGAAAGGTGTTTTATGGTCAGGAAAAACGGAACCAACAAGAAGCAGTCGAAGCCACGTCATCCGATAGATGACATCGATGCGAGAGATATCCTACGGCGTTTTGTGATACGAGCACGCCGAGTTGAGGCCCATTCGCTAGTTCAGAATCACGCAGTTGAGAAATATGTGAAGCCTTCGATGAAGGTCGATTATAAGGAAGGTCAACCGCCTCGAATCAAGTATGCGATGCCCGACCAAGAGATTTTCGAGTCTTTGGCAGCGCGCACGAGGCCATGCATCCTTGGGTCAGAACCGGTCTATCTAGACAAAGTATTTCGTTCGATTGAAATGCTTCTTGGAGAGCGGCAATTGGCCGGTCAAGCCAAGAAATGTCTGGATTCCTGCCGAAAGACATTTCAGAATCTACACGACAAAGACAAAGGAACGTCATATTCGATTCAGACATACAACGCGGATAATATCCCCGAAGGCGAACCACTGTCGGATTTATTGATAGGCGAGGCTTGGCTGTACTCGGATCTGGTTCATGCCGATCCCAAGGACGACAAAGCGAAGGCGTTAAAACTTTCGTATCGAGATCGTTATTATGCTGGGACGTCGTTTTTCAGCATGCTGGCAATTGTCATCGTCAATATGCTAAACTTTGTCACCATCATAAACAGCCAGTACCATCTTGGGGTCGATGCAGAAGCATGGAAAGAACAAGTGGTGGCTTCAGAGGAAGATTCGGAAGTCGCTGCTGAAAAAATGGTAGTTTTGCCCCACAGTACGAAGGTTCCAGAAGGCATCGACCCCAGCACTCTTCCGGGCGCAATAGATGTGACCAGCCCAACTGAAGCCATTAGATTTATTCAGCCAGAACGTAGTACTGACGTCATTTTTCTTCACGGAGAAACACTCATAAGCAAAGTCCATGGGGTCTTTTCATGGAAAGATGATGTCCTGACCATCCTGATTGCTGACGCGCTCATAATCGAGCTTAGTGCTGCTGGCGTAAATCAAACTCAAAGATTTCAACGAGTGGAGACATGCATCAAGCACCGTTTCACTGCCGACACAAAAGCCGCAGATTCCCTACAGTCAATTAGGGGCTGGTGCCGTTTTGTTGGACTCGTCGTTGATTCCATCACCACCAATCATGCCACAAGACCGAGCTCGCGTCGACGATCCATGATGCTCATGCCGA
>JAIHTM010000163.1 GCA_022713905.1 Collinsella sp. | reverse complement strand
AACTCGTCCAGATCGTCCGGATTCACGCGGTCGTCAAAGGAAATGCGCAGTGCGCCCAATGCCTGCTCGCGACCGATGCCCATCGCGCTTAAAACATGGCTCGGGTCCATGCTGCCGCTCGAGCACGCCGAGCCTGCCGATACCTCAAAGCCGGCGGCATCGAGCTTGACGATGAGCTCCTCGGAGTCCATGCCGTCGACGTAGATGGAAACCATACCGGGCAGGCGATTGGCCTGCGCGTAGTCGCCCATCGTGGCATGAATACGCGGATGGGCCGTGAGCGTGGCGTAGAGCTTGTCGGACAAGGCTTGAAGCTTCGCGCGCTCCTGGGCCACGGTCGGCAACAGCGCGGAGGCGGCAGCGGCAAAAGCCAGCTGCGTGCGTAGGTCCTGCGTTCCGGCGCGACGGCCGGCCTCCTGTCCGCCGCCAAAGATGCGGGGACGCAACGGCGTGCGGCTCTTAAGGTAGAGCGCGCCAGAGGCCACGGGGCCGCCAATCTTGTGTGCGGCAACGGTCATGGCGTCAACGCCCAGCTCTTGCACATCGAGCGGAATATGCAGATAACCCTGAATGGCATCGGTGTGGAACAGGGCGCCGGCGGCATGTGCAGCAGCGGCAAGCTCGCGGATGGGCTGCACCACGCCGGTCTCGTTGTTGGCAACCATGATGCTCACGAGTGCCACGTCTTCGCCTAGCAGCTCGATAAGCGTGGCAGGCTCAATGTAGCCCGCGCGGCAAGGCGTCGCCAGGTCGATGGTAAAACCGGCGGCACGCAGCAGCGGCAGGTTGTCTAGAATCGAATCGTGCTCGATGGCAGATACGATCACGCGGTTACGCTTGCGATCGCGCTGACGAGCGCCCTCGGCAAGACCGAGCAGCGCCAGCTGGTTGGCTTCGGTGCCGCCGTTGGTCAGGACAATCTCGGACGGGCGGACGCGCGCGCCAAAGCTGCGGGCGATCTCGCGACGTGCAACTTCCAGACGCGCGGCAGCCTTGCGGCCGAGCGAGTGCAGCGAGTTGGGGTTGACGCCTGCAAGCTCGCTATCGTCGTACTCACGCTGCGCAAGGCGCGCCTCGGCGCGCATGGGCGTCGAGGCGGCGTAGTCAAGATTCACGGGTATGCGGTTTTGACCTGCGGTCATAAGGGTTTATGCCTCCTGTGCAGCCTCGTTGCCCAGCTTCTGCAGCAGCGCAACCTCGGCAGCGGGATCTTCGGACTTAAATACGGCGGAACCGGCCACCAGGACATTTGCGCCGGCCTTGACGACCTCGGCGATGTTTTTGGAAGAGATGCCGCCGTCGACCTCGATCATGGGCGACACGCCGTGGCGCTCGCACATGGCCTTGAGCTCGTGCAGTTTGGCGATAGTGCCCGGGATAAAGCTCTGGCCGCCAAAGCCGGGGTTCACACTCATCAGCAGCACCATATCGACAACGTCAATGATGCTCTCGAGCACGCACACGGGGGTGGCGGGGTTGAGCACCACGCCGGCCTTGACGCCGCGCTGCTGCAGATGCGTGAGCGTGCGGTGCAGGTGCGTGGAGGCCTCGTAGTGTACGGTGATCATGTCTGCACCGGCGTCGGCGTACCAATCGACCGTCTCGTCGGGGTTAGACACCATCAGGTGCGCGTCGACCGGTACATTTGTGGAGCGCTTGACGGCTTTAAGGATGTCAACGCCAAAGGTCAGGTTGCCGGTAAAGTGACCGTCCATGACGTCGAAGTGCACGTAGTCGGCACCGGCGATCTTGTCGAGCTCGCCCTTGAGGTTGGCCATGTCGGCCGAAAGGACGGACGGAGCGATTTTGATGGAACCCATGGTAGTAGCCTTTCTGCGCTAGTCGGCGAGTCCGTAGAACTCTTGGGAGGGAACGCGGTCGGTAAGGATCTCGAGCGCCCTATCCAAAGTAACACCGTTGTAGAGCGTTTGCTCCACGGCAAAGGTGAGCGGAATGTCTACGCCCAGTGAACGGGCAAGCTCGCTCACGCTGCGGGCCGCGACGGCACCCTCGACCACCATATGCGTGCGGGCCTGGTACTCGTCGAGCGAAACGCCGTGGGCAAACTCGAAGCCAAAGGTGCGGTTGCGCGAATGCTCGGAGGTGCAGGTGGCGATAAGGTCGCCCATGCCGGCAAGTCCCATGCAAGTCATGGCCTGGCCGCCGCGGGCGTGAACCAGGCGGCTGATCTCGGCCAGACCGCGCGTCATGATGAGGGCGAGCGTGTTATCACCCGCACCCGAGCCGGCAGAGATGCCGCATACAATAGCGATGACGTTTTTCATGGCGCCGCAGACCTCGACGCCGGTCATATCCTGCGTCAGGTAGATGCGGAAGGCCGTGGAAAGCAGCAGCTCCTTAAAGGTCTCCCCCACTTGCTGGTCTTCGCTGGCGATGACGGCGGCAGAGAGCCCGCCGCGGCAGATCTCCTCGGCATGGTTGGGGCCCGAGAGCGCCGCCACGCGCGACTCGTTGCCGATCTCGCTGGCGATGACCTCGCTCATGAGTAGTCCGGACTCGGGCTCGATGCCCTTGGTGAGGCACAGAACCGGCGTCTCGTCAGCGATGAACGGCGCCGCCTGGTGGCAGACGTCGCGCAGGTGCGTCGAAGGCACGGCGAAGATGATGGCCTCGGCGCCGTCGAGCGCCTGGGACAGGTCCGTCGTGGCGACAACGTTTTCCGGCAGCACGTAGTCCACCAGATAGCGGGGATTACGGTGCTCGCCGTTAATGCCGGCGGCCGTCTGCTCGCTATGAGCCCACATGGTCACGCGCGCGGCTCGCGCGGCGGCAAGGCCGGCGACGGCGGTTCCCCAGGAGCCGGAGCCAATCAGCGCAACATTCATGACTCTCTCCTACTTATCGTCGGGCTCGGTGACGCGCTTGGTAAACGAGAGCTTGGACTCCTTACCGGTCATGAGCTTTTTGATGTTCGCGCGATGGGCCCACACTACGGTGATGCCGATCATCGCCATGCAAAACTTGAGGCCCAGGCTGCTGTACGGAAAGACCGCACAGGCAGCGATGGGAAGACCAATGGCGGCGGCAAGCGAGCCCACCGACACAAACTTGGTGATGGCGACGGCAACGATAAACATACCCAGCAGCGACAGACCAATGGGCCAGTACCAGGCAAGAATCACGCCCAAGCCCACGGCGATACCCTTGCCGCCGTGGAAGTTAAGGTAGGGCGAGAAGATGTGTCCCCACACGGCAGCCAGGCAAATGACGCCGATCATCCAGTCACCGGCGGCACCGGGAGCCATGATGCTCACAGGGAAGCCATAGCCCACGCTCGCGATGAGCGGACGCGCGATAAGGACGCAGATGGCGCCCTTAAGGCAGTCGAACAGCAGCGTGAGCGCGGCCACCTTGGGGCCGGCTACGCGCAGGGCGTTGGTGGTGCCGATGTTGCCGGAGCCCGCCTTGCGAATGTCGGTGTGGTTGAACACGCGGCCCAGGATCAGGCCAAACGGAATCGCCCCGATAAAGAACGAGACCACGGCGCAGATGGCGGTCAGCAGGATCGGATTAAGCATCCTTTTGCTCCTTCTTCCTAAAGAAGAGTCGAATGGGCGTACCGGCGAAGTCGAAGGTCGAGCGCATGCGGTTCTCCACGTAACGCTGGTAGGTGTCATTGACCAGGTCGCTGTGGTTGACGAAGAACGTGAACGTCGGCGGGTTGACGCCCGTCTGGGTCACGTAGTGCATGCGCAGGCGGCGCTTGCCGTCCACCACGGTATGACCGAACTCGCGCAGGTCGGTGAGGAACGTGTTGAGGCGCGAGGTGCTGATCTTTTGCGAGCGCGTCTTCTCGGCGGCGTCGACCATGCCCCAGATCTTCTCGACGCTGCGGCCGGTCAGGGCAGAGATGCGCAGGTACTGGGCCCAGGGAGCCATGACGCCCAGACGGCGGTCGATGGTCTCCATGCAGGCCTCGCGCTTACGGTCGTCGTCGAGCAGATCCCACTTGTTGAGCAGCACCACGATGGCGCAGCCGCGCTCGATGGCCAAGCCCATGACCTTCTGGTCCTGCTCGGTGACGCCCACGGAGGCGTCGACGACGAGCAGCGCCACGTCGGCGCGGTCGATGGCGCGCAGGCCGCGGACCATGGAGTAGTACTCGATGTTCTCGTACACGGTGCTCTTCTTGCGAATGCCCGCGGTGTCGACCATGCGGTAATGCTTGCCGTTGCGCTCCACGACCGTATCGATGGCGTCGCGCGTCGTGCCGGCAATGTTGGACACGATGGAGCGGTCGGCTCCCAGGATGCGGTTGAACAGCGACGACTTACCGGCGTTGGGGCGGCCGATGATAGCGACGTTCAGCGCATCGGGGAACTCGTCGGCGATCTCGTCCTCCTCCTCGGGCAACAGGGCCACGATATCGTCGAGCAGGTCGCCCGTGCCATGACCATGCAGGGCCGAGAGCGGCGTGGGCTCACCGATGCCGAGCGAATAGAACTCCCAGATGCTGTCGTTCTCGCGATCGGGGTTGTCGAGCTTGTTCACCAGCAGAAAGACCGGCTTGTCGCAGCGCTTGAGCATGCGAGCGACCGACTCGTCCTCCTCGGTGACGCCGGTGCGGCCGTCGACCACAAACAGGATGACGGCGGCTTCCTCGGCGGCGGCGAGCGCCTGGTCGCGGATGGACGTGGCAAACACGTCATCGCTCTTGAGCGGCTCGATGCCGCCCGTGTCGACGATGGTGAACTCGCGGCCGTTCCAATCGGCCGTGTGGTACGAGCGGTCGCGCGTGACGCCGCGGGACTCGTGGACGATGGCGTCCGAGGTCTGGGCCAGTCGGTTAACGAGCGTGGACTTGCCCACGTTGGGGCGTCCGACGACGGCGACGATAGGTTTCATCTGCTCTCCTTTAATGGGTAGGGTCAGTGGAAGTGTTAGAGTCTGCGGGCACAATGCCAAGGATGCGCTCCAGGGTATCGAGCAGCTCATGCGGCATGGTCGACACCACATGAACCTCGGCGCCGCGACTGGTAAGGCTTGCGAGTAAATCGTCACGATGATACTCGTCAAGCGTCATGCCGTCAGCGTTGAACATGAGCTTAGGCACAAAGAGCATAACCCCCGACAGGTCTTGGGGCAGCTGCTCCAGAATGTCACACGCGACGATGAGGCCGGTCACGTCTACGTTTCCGCCAAAGTAGCGGTTCTTGATGGCTGTGACGGTGCCGCCGAGACCATGCGGCGACTCCACAAAGCGCGCCACGGTGTCGCGCGCGCTGGCGCCGGAGAGGCACAGAAGGCGCTGGCCACGGGCGGCAATTACCTCGCGGACGCGGGTCAGACGCTCGGCATCGGTAGCCAGCACGTCGTCGGTCTCGTCCAGATACGAGCGGATCATGCCGATGCCGTCGTAGTACTGCGGGTAACCGTCGTAAAAGTCTGCCTCGGGAGGATCGATGCCGGCGTCCAGATAGAATTCGTCGCTCATCTGGAAGGTGTGGCGGCCAAAGCGCTCGTAGGCTCGATCCTGGAAGGGACGGATCATGGCAATGGTCTCACGCGCTAGCTCGGGCTTGTCGCTGTAGGACCAGCTAAAACGGTTCTGATGCTTGGTAAAACCGAGCGGCACAATGCCCAGACTTGTGATTTGCTCGTGCTCCTCGCAAAAGCGCAGAGTCTTTTCTAGCTCCTCGCCGTCGTTCATGCCGGGGCACAACACAATCTGCGCGTGAATCTCTATGCCGGCGGCCATGATGGCCTCAAGCACATCCATGCCGCGCTGGGCGTTGCGGCCCATCATGCGGCGGCGCACATCAGGGCTCACGGCGTGGACCGACACGTTCATGGGGCTCATGTTACGCTCGATGACGTTTTGCACGTCCTCGTCGGAGAGGTTCGTGAGCGTGACAAAGTTGCCCTGCAAAAAGCTCAGGCGGTAGTCGTCATCGCGAATATAGAGCGTTGAGCGGCCGCCCTTGGGCAGCATGGTCATAAAGCAGAACACGCAGGCGTTCACGCAGGTGCGCATGCCATCGAAGATGGGGCCATCGAACTCAAGGCCCCAGTCCTCGCCGGGAAAGCGATCGATTTCAACCGGGGTGACGGTGCCATCGCGCGGGTCGAAGACCTC
Organism: Collinsella sp.; assembly: GCA_022713905.1. Lineage (GTDB taxonomy): Bacteria > Actinomycetota > Coriobacteriia > Coriobacteriales > Coriobacteriaceae > Collinsella. Next base: position 5 of record JAIHTM010000163.1, on the reverse strand, counting down.
AAGCT
>JAIHTM010000162.1 GCA_022713905.1 Collinsella sp. | reverse complement strand
GTTTACCAGCATCGCGAACATTATCGATGCGGTACTGGCGTGCCTGGCGCCTACGGGTGCATTCTGCACGCTCGTAAAGCCGCAGTTTGAAGCTCCGGCGGCGTTGGTGGGCGAGGGCGGCATCGTGACCGACCCTGCCGTGCGCGTTGATACGCTCGTGGCAGCGATTGAGTTGTTTGCCGCCAAAGGCCTGTTCCCGGTCGATGTGTGCGTGTCGCCTATTCACGGCGCCAAAGGCAACGTGGAGTTTTTCCTGTACGGCACGAGGTTTGCGCCTGGCGAGCGGTCGCAAGACGAACTGCAATCCCAGGTATCGGTTTTGAGCGAGAAAGCTGCAACGCTATGAAGGTCTTTCTGGTTCCCAATTATTACAAGCAAGAGGCGGTCGAGAGCGGCCTGATGCTCGAGCTGTGGCTGACACGCCAGGGCTATGAGGTCGCATGGGCGGCCGATCAGCGATCCAAGATTCAGAGCACGCCCGACGTTGACGATGCCGACCTGGTCATCACGCTCGGCGGCGACGGCACGCTGCTGCGCGCTGCCCGCATCCTCAACTATCGCGAGATTCCTATTCTAGGTCTTTCCTATGGTCACCTGGGATTTTTGACGGCGGCAAGTCCCGAGGAACGCGACATTTTGCAGGTTGTGAGCGACGCCTTGTCCGGCGAGCTCCACGTGAGTCGTCGCGCCACGATCGCCGCTGATATTGTGTCCGTACGCGACGACGGGACCAAGGATGTCGTTCGCGCCTTTGCCCTCAACGACATGGCGCTGACGCGTGGCCCACTGTCCGATATGGTCGAGTTCGACATTACCGTATCGGGCCACCATATCGACCGCCTGCGTGGCGACGGCGTGGTCGTGTCCACGGCGACCGGCTCTACGGGTTATGCGCTCAGTGCCGGCGGCCCTATCGTGAGCCCCGATTACGCCGGTATGGTCTGCGTGCCCATCGCGCCGCATACCATTCAGGCCCGTGCTTTCTTGACCTCGCCGAGCGACGTTGTCGAGATCTTTATGTCCGACGATCGCCCGAGCGTGCCGGCTATCGCTATCGACGGTCAGTTCATTACTTGCGACGGCACCGTCGAGAGCGTGGCCGTGCGCCGCGGTCCCGGAGACGTTCTGCTGCTCGACTACGGCCCCGAGAGCTTCTACAACTCGGTGAGCCGTGTTTTCTACGGAGTTCGTCATGATCGATGAGCTGCAGGTTTCCAACATTGCGCTCATTCGCGAGGCAACGCTGGTGCCGAGTGCCGGCTTGACCGTCCTGACCGGTGAGACCGGTGCCGGCAAGACCGCGCTGCTGTCTGCCCTCAAGCTTATTTTGGGCGAGCGCGCGGATTCGTCGACGGTGCGTGAGGGCGAGGCGCTGGCGAGCGTCGAGGCACGTCTGTTCGATGGTCCGCACGACGTCGAGGGCTTCACCGTGCAGCGCAGCCTTTCTGCCGAGGGCCGTAGCCGTGTGAAGATTGATGGTCGTATCGCCAGCGTGCGTGAGCTTTCGGAGCGCGTGGGCGTGATGATGGACCTGTGCGGTCAGCACGAGCACCAGCGCCTGCTCGATCCGGCGCATCACGTTGCCATGGTGGATGCCTGGGCAGGGCGCTCGGCGCTCGAGGCGCTCGACCGTTACCGCGCCTGTTTTAAGGCTTCGCGCGCGGCCGCCAAGGAACTTCGTCGTGTGGAGGAGGCCTCACGCGCGCAGGGGAGTCGCGTCGAGGAGGCGCGTTTTGCCCTCGAGCGCATTGCGGAAGTCGACCCCAAGCCGGGTGAGTACGAGGAACTCGAGGAGCTGCTGCCGCGCTCAGAGCACGCCGAAGTCTTGGTGGCCACCGCCAACGAAGCGCATGCATCGCTTGCTGCCGAAGGGGGAGCGCTCGATGCTGTGAACAGCGCCGTAGTCGAGCTTTCGCGCATGGCGACCGTCGACCGTAAGCTTGGCGACATTGCCGATGCGCTTTCTGATGCCTGTATCTCTCTGGAGGATTGCGCCAATGAACTGCGTGCTTATCGCGATGGCGTTGCGTTTGACCCTCGTGAGCTCGCTTGTATGCGTGAGCGCTATTCCGACTTCAAGGGGCTACTGCGTCAGTGGGGCCCCACCATGGACGACGTCTTCGCTATGCGTGATCGTTCGCAAGAGCTGCTGTCGCTGGTAGACGATGGCGATGAGCAGATCAAAAAGGCGCGCGAAGCGCTTGGTGCTGCTGAGCGCGAGCTCTTTGCTGCCGCCAAGGCGCTTAAGCGTGCGCGCAATACGGCTGCTCCGCGCTTTTGTCATGAGGTCGGTCGTCAGATGGCGCGCCTGGAGATGGGAAGCGCTGAGCTCGTGTGGGAGTCGCGCGATTTGCCGCGTGCCGAGTGGACACCCGCTGGCCCTTCGAGCTACGAGCTGCTATATCGCAGCGGTGCCGGCCTCACGCCGCGTCCCTTACGTCGCATTGCGTCGGGCGGCGAGCTTAGCCGTGTGATGCTGGCGAGCAAGGTTGTCCTCGGTAACGCGGACGGCGTCGATACACTTGTGTTCGACGAGGTCGATGCCGGTGTCGGCGGCTCGACGGCGCGTGCCCTCGCGGGCGTGCTGGCAGATCTTGCCGCCACGCACCAGGTGATTGTCGTTACGCACTTGGCGCAGGTTGCGGTTATGGCTGATAAACACTACGTGGTCAGCAAGGAGCCTGGCGATGTTCCCCAGACACATCTGGACGAGGTAACCGGCGAGGCCCGTACCGCCGAGATCGCCCGCATGCTCAGCGGCGATCAGTCCGAGGCAAGCCTAGCGCACGCCAAGCAGATGCTCGAAGAAGCTCGAGCCTAGGTCGTATCAGCGGTGTTGGTGGGACAAAATAGACTGAAATTTTGTCCCGCTACGCGTTTTACTCTACGACCTTATCCGGTTGGATGAGCTCCTCGTAGTAGCTGATATGCTCTCGGGCGTCTTCAATCTCGGGCAGCAGGAAGTTGTAGATAACCTCGATGATCATCGTGGCGCTGATCTTGGAGAACGCAAAGTCACCCGTCGTCAGCAGCGCCTCGTGGTTGACGGTATTAAAAGTGTAGTCTGCCAGGCGCGCAAGTGGAGACTTGCTGTCGCTGCTGATGACGACTACGGTGGCACCGCAGTCGCGAGCCGCTTTTGCCATGCGATTCAGTCGGCGCGATTTGCCGGAGTTTGAGATGAGCACGATGACGTCACCCGGGCGCAACGTGAGCGCAAAGCCGATTGATGTCTCGCTAATGGTGCTCGCCATGCAGCGCAGGCCCAGCTGCGAAAACTTAAACGTCGCATCGAGCGCGACCGCGTTCGTATTGCCCACAGCCGCAAACTCAATAACCCCTGCATGCTTAAGGGCATGTACAACAGCCGCCAGCGTATCGTGGTCGATCCCGTCGATGGTCGCATTAAGCTCGCTCACCTTGGCAGCCAGGATGTTCTTAAGGCTCTGCTCCATGTTGTCGAGCGATACCTCGTCGGTCAGGCCCTCGTTGCGCTGACTCTCCAAGTCGCGCGCCAACGAAAACTGAAAGCTGCGGAAGCTGCCAAAGCCAAGCTTGCGGCAGAAGCGCGAAACGGTCGCCTCGGACGTGGCGGCGGCGCGCGAGAGCTGAGCCGCCGTGAGGCGTGGCGCCTCGGACTGGTGCTCCAATATATAGTCGACAATGCGCTGCTCGGACTCGCTGTATCCCTGATGGGTACTAATGAGGGAAAGTGCGCTCTTGCTACTATCGGTCATGGATGGCTCCTGGTTGGCATGAAAATCGGACTCGTTTTGTAATGTCATAGTATAGGGGGATTTTCAATTACAAGATACACCTTGCCGTTTCAAGTGTTGATGGTAAACTTTCACTTACCGTTTACGGTTATGAAAGAACCTTTCACCGGAGAATTGCGCCTTGTCTCTTCTTACGCGGACGGTAGGTTGGTATCTTTCAAGTGTGGAAAAACGCGCATTGAAGCGCGTGTAGGGGAGCGCCCGCGGGCGCAGAACTCAAGAAGGAGGGACACATGGCTAAGTTTGACATCATCGCCGCCACCGGTTGCCCGACCGGTATCGCGCACACCTTCATGGCGAAGGAGGCGCTGGAGAAGGCAGCTGCCGAGCGCGGTCTGACCATTAAGGTCGAGACCCATGGCCAGGTCGGTGTCGAGAACGAGCTCACGAAGGGTGAGATCGCCGGTGCCAAGGCCGTCGTCGTCGCAGCCGATAAGGATGTCCAGGCGGAGCGTTTCGCCGGCAAGCGCATGGTTTCCGTTGGTGTTTCCAAAGCCCTGTCCGTCGAGGCCGCCGGTAAGCTGATCGACCGCGCGCTCGCCGCCAAGGGTGACGACTCGGTTGCGGCTGCTGCCGATGTCGAGGATGAGGTCGAGGAGAAGGAGTCCATCGGCCACATCATCTACAAGCACCTCATGAACGGCGTCAGCCACATGCTGGTCTTCGTCGTCGCTGGTGGTGTCCTGACCGCCGTCTCGTTCCTGTGGGGCATCACGTCCTTCGATTCGACGGCGTCTGACTACAACAGCTTTGCCGCTATGCTCAAGATCATCGGCGGCATCGCCATGAACCTCATGGTTCCCGTGCTTTCCGCCTACATCGCCGAGTCCATCGGCAAGCGCCCGGCGCTCGTCCCCGGTTTTGTTGCCGGTATGATCGCCATCCAGGGCCTGCCCGTTAACGCCGAGACCGGCATGATCGACGCCGGCGGCGCCGGCGTGGGCTTCGGCTTCCTGGGCGGCATCGTCGGCGGTTTCCTCGCTGGCTATGTCATCTTGCTGCTCGAGAAGGTCTTCTCCAAGCTGCCCAAGAATCTGGACGGCCTCAAGGCTATCTTCCTGTACCCGCTGTTCTCGACTGCCATCGTCGGCCTGGTCATGCTCGGCATCTCCGGCCCCATGGCTGCCATCAACACCGCCATGATGGACTTCCTCAAGGGTCTGTCTGCCTCTGGCGCCATTGTCCTGGGCCTTGCCATCGGCTGCATGTGCGCCGTTGACATGGGCGGCCCGGTCAACAAGGCTGCTTACGTCACCGGTACCGCTATGCTCACCGAGGCCCTGGCCGCCGGTGTCGGCACCGACACCTACAACTTCGGCACCAACTTCATGGCTGCCGTCTCCGCCGCTTGCATCGTTCCGCCGCTGATCACCACCTTCGCCGTCGTTGTCGGCAAGAAGTACTTCAGCCAGGAGGATCACGACGCCGGTATCGTCAACCTCATCCTTGGTTGCACCCACATCACCGAGGGCGCCATTCCGTTCATGACCAAGAACATCTGGCCCGTCATGCCCATCATGATGCTCGGTTCCTCTATCGCCTCGATCCTGACCATTATGTTCAACGTTCACGATCCGGCGCCTCATGGTGGCTTCCTGGTCCTGCCCGTTGTCGAGAATGGTCCGCTGTGGGTCCTCGCGATCCTCATCGGCGCTGTGGTCGGTGGCATCCTGTTCGTGGCCTTCAAGAAGTACGACTTCGAGAAGAACCAGAAGGCAGCTCCCGCCGCCGCTGCTCAGCCGGTCGAGGCCCCCAAGGCCGCTGCCGTCGAGGCCCCCAAGGCCGAGGCTGCCGACTTCGTGAAGGTCGAGAACGTCTTTGTCGCCGAGGACTTCGCTTCTCGTGACGAGGCTCTGAGCTTTGTCTCCAACCAGGCCGTCAAGGCCGGTATCGCCGGCGACGCCGACGCCGTGATGAACGCCTTCCTGGCCCGCGAGGCCGAGGGCACCACGGGCATGATGGAGGGCTTCGCCATCCCGCATGCCAAGTCCGACGCCATTACCGAGGCTGCCGTCATCGTCGTCAAGGACGAGTCTGGCGTGACCGGTTGGGACACCATGGACGGCGCTCCCGTCAACGTGGCCATCGCGCTGCTCATCCCGGGTGCACAGGCTGGCACCACGCACCTCAAGATCCTGTCCAAGGTCGCCGAGGCGCTCATGGACGAGGACTTCCGTGCCACTGTCAAGGGTTCCACCGACGCCGCCGAGATCGCCAAGACGATCAACGCCCGCCTGGTCTAATCCAGCAGTCAGCGGTTTCAATCGCCCCCTGTAGCAAAGGCGGAGACCCTCACTAGGGCCTCCGCCTTTTTCATCCCCAAATAAGTTGCGG
>JAIHTM010000161.1 GCA_022713905.1 Collinsella sp. | reverse complement strand
AGCAGGTCGGCCACGAGGTCGTCGCCGACGCCGGACCCTATCGAGTTGAGGATGCCGACGATGAAATCGACCATGCGTGGCCTCCCGTCTACAGGGCGATGTTGGAGAACAGGGCCGCGGCCGCGATGATCAGGCCGCCGCCGACGACCTGCCAGACGCCCGACTGGGTGGCGGGGCCGTTCTGGTCCTTCAGGCCGCCCGCCAGGGTGACCACGCCCCACACGGCCCACAGGCCTCCGCCGATGATGGCGAACTGGCTGAAGAGCTGCAACGCGCTGGTGACGACGCTGCCGCTGTCTGCCGCGATGGTGATTCCGTACATGATGTTTTCCTTTCGACTTGTTTTGAATGACATGACCACGGTATGGCCGTCGAGAAGGCTCCGGTTTGGACGTTCCCGACGAACCCGAAGAGGCTCGGACGATGGTATGGAAAAGGCCCCGCCGACCGTTCGCCGGTGGGGCCTTGGACGCGTCCGGGAAGGGAAGGGATCCGGGCGCGCCCGTGGGCCCGTGCGGCGGATCATGGCGAACGGTCCGCCGCGGGCCCGGGGTCAGGTTCGTCGGATCACTCCTCCGAGCCCTCGGTGTCGGCCGGGGCCTTCGCCGCGCGTCGGCGGGACGCGATCAGCAGGCCCGCGCCGCCGCCGACCGCGACGAGCACGGCCAGGACGATCGGGACGATGCCCGCGCCGGTGATGGCGAGCGGCTTGGGACGGTAGCCGTTCCAGTCGTCCGGGTTGGAGTCCACCGTGGTGTCCTCGCACAGGGTGCGGCCGGAGACGGTGACCTGCTTGAGGCCTTCCGCCTTGCCGGCGTCGCCGTCGACGGCCTGGTCGCCCTCGGTCCTGCCGGACTGGTCGCCGAGCTGGTCGGTGACGGGGCATTCGACGAGCGGGGTGCCGGTGACCTTGGCGCGGTCGGTGTGGTGGCCGCCCTCGGTCACGCCCTTGAGGGTGCCGGTCACGGTCACGGATTCGCCGGGCTTGAGGACCAGGGTGTCCCAGTTGGCCGGGGTCCTGATGTCCTCGACCTTGCCCAGTCCGGCGATGGTGCCGTCGGTGAGCTTCAGGTCCTTGGCCTGGAACCACGCTCCCTCGCCGGTCGTCGGATCGACCTTGCTGGTGTTGGTGATCTTGAACGCGATCTCCAACGAGTCGCCGTCCATCTTGAGCGCCTGCTTGACGTCGTCGCGGTCGCCGAGCTTCTCGCCGGACTCCGCGTCGTACTTCTCCAGGTGCAGGCTCGGGGTCATGTCGGGCGTGCGGGTCCACACGACGTTGGATTCGAGGTCCTTGCCGTTGAAGTGCTCGGTGAACCGGTTCTCGACGCGGTCGGCGGTCTTGATGCGCTTGCACTGGATGTACGCGCGCCAGCCGTTCTCGTGGGCGGTGTCGGCCGAGACGAGCTTGCGGTAGGCCTCGGTGGCCTCGACGGTCACGACGCCCTGGTCGTCCGCGGACGCGGTGAACAGGTCGCCGCCGAACTTCGAGCCGTCGAAGCCGCTGCCGGCGAGCTTCGCGCCCTTGGCGGCGATGATCTCGCCGTCGCGGTGCAGGTCGCGGGTCGCGTACACGGCCCACTGGCCGGTGTACTGGTCGTGCTCGACGTCGAGTTGGTCGGTGATGGACCACCGGTCGACCTGCGGGTAGGCGCGGTCGGCGGGGATCACGCTGGAATCGAGCCTGTAGAGGAACGTGCGGCCCTCGTACACGCTCTTGCCGTTGACGGAATCGCCGCCGACCTTGACGGTCACGTCCTTGGCCGGGTTGACCGGCTTGAGCGGGTTGGACACCTCGTTGGTCTCGGCCTTCGTGTCGTTGGTGACCTGGACGGCCTTGTTCCTGACGGTGTAGCCGTCCGTGACCTTGACGACCTTGTACGGCATGACGACCTGGTATTCCTGGCCGAGCAGCGTCTGGTCGATGGCCGGCTCGTTGAGCGGGTCGTGCCCGCTCGCGGAGGCGTAGGCGGCGAGGTCCTCGGGCTGCGGGTCGCCCGGGATGGTCCTGCCGGTCTTCGGCACGAACGTGTCCACGGTCTTCGCGTACACGTAGGCGACGCCGTCGCGGACCTGGACGTTGAACCTGCCGGTCACGTCCTCGCCGGACTGGTCGAGCACCTCGATGTCGGACGGGAGGATGCTCACGTACTGCTCGTCGTAGTCGTCGGTGATGCCGGCGCGCCACACGCGGTACGCGTTGTCCTTCTGCTTCAGGTCGAGCGTGACCGTGTAGTTGCCGGTGTCGCCGAGCAGCATGGTCTTGCCGTCGATGGTGACGGTCGGGTCGCCCTGCGCGGAGGACTGGGTGTCCTTCTTGCTCGGGTCGTGCTTGGGCGGGTTGTTCTCCACGATGTTGGACGGGGTGACGCTGCCGTTCAGGGTCAGCGCCCACTGGTTGCCGACCTTCACGGTCGTGGGCGCGTCCTCGCTCACGGTGCCCTCGAAGCGGACCTGGACCTGCGGGTGCGAGCCCTTCGTCCAGTGTTCCTGCACGTACTTGTCGGAGTAGGCGATGGTGAGCTCGTGGCTCGCGTCGTCCCATACGGCCGTGTAGTCGCCCTCGACGCCCATCTGGGGGTCGGCGGTGACGAGCGGGGTGCCGGTGGCGAGGTCGGTGATCTCGAGGGTCTGCTTGTCCGGGATCAGGTACTGGTCGTACGTGTCGGTGTCACGGACGTGCACGACGTCGTAGGCCAGGTCGGCCGGCAGCTGCGGCTTCGTGGTCAGGCGGTATTCGACCCTTTGGCCCGGGTACACGACCTTGTCGTTCGCGTCCTGGTTCGCGCCGCCCTGGCTGCCTTCGGCTATGACCTTCTTCTTGACCGGCGGCACGTAGCCGCAGATGTACGGCTCGTTGGTCGGCTGGGTCTCGTCGTTGACCTTCTCGCTGCCCGAGTTGGCCAGCTTGGAGCCGTCGGGGTTCTCGCAGAACGTGAGCTCGTCGCCCGCGGCCTTGTTGAAGTCCTTGCGGACCTGGGCCGCGCCCTTGCCGTCCGCGAAGTCCACGGTGCCGGGCAGGAACAGGGTGATCTGCTTCGGGTTCTTCAGGCCGACCTGCTCCGCGAGGTAGTCGGCGTGCGCCTTGGCGGTGACCCTGGTGCCGTTGACGGTGATGTCGAAGCGGTCGGTCACGTCGCGGCCGGTGTTGATGATGTCCGCGACGCTGGACTTCGCGTCGGTGGCCGCGTCGGCCTCGTACACGCGGATCCGGCTCCTGTCGCCGGTCAGGTCGAACAGGTAGTCGGCCTTGGCGTAATCGTCGGTCAGGGTGATGTCGTTGACCTTGGCGAGGTCGTTGGCGATGGTGCCGTTGACGACGCTGCCGACCTGGTCGCCGTCGAGGAACTTCATGGTGTCCGCGCCGGTCTTGTTGGATTCGGACGGGTCGATGACGGCCTCCCATTTGCCGTTCTCGAGGCGGATCCAGCTCTTGTCCGGGTTCGGGCTCCATTCCTTGACGGGCGGCTCGTTGGACGGGATCTCCTGGTCGTTCCACTTCTCCCAGCCGCCGTTGGTCATGGTGACCTTCTCGCCGGCCTTGAGCACGCCCTTGAGGTACGCGCCCTCGACGGTCATGCGCACGGCGCGGTCGGCGGCGGTGTTGTAGGTCGTGTCGAGCAGGGACTTCTTGGCGCTGGCCCACACCTTCGTGCCTTCCTTGTGGATGTCGAACCGGTCGGTGGAGTCCTTGCCGTCGATGGTGACCTCGACGCTGGCCTTGTCCAGGTCGATGTACTTGGCCGCCTTGGCGAAGTCGTCGCCGATCTCGTAGGAGGTCATCTTCCTGGCGAGGTTCCCCGGGAGCTTGCCGTTGACGGTCACGGCGAACGTGTCGCGCTGCACGAACGTCTTCGTGTCGTCGGACGCCTTGTTGGTCCATGCGGGGTCGGACGACTGCGCGGCCTTGGCGGCGTCGACGCTCCACACCTTGTCGGGCTTGGGGTTGCGCACCCAGACGGGCGGTTCGTTCGTGCCGGTGGTCTCGTTGTTCCACGTCTCGGACGCCTTGTTGGTCAGTTTCCTCTGGTCGGCCGCCCAGTCGGCGTTCGGGGCCTTCCTGACGATGCCGCCGATGTACAGCTTGACCTTGCGGTCGGCGGTGCCCAGCGCGGTCCTGGTGAGGAAGACGCTCTTCGCGGTCGCGGTGGTCGTGTGCTTCGCGGTGTCGATGGCGATGTCGAAGTTCGCGGTCTCGTCCTCGCCGTCCACGTACACGCGCACCTGGTCCTTATGGTCCCAGTCGATCCACTGGCTGCTGGCGGTCCAGTCGTCCTGGATGCTGTAGCTGGTGAACGGGTTCAGGAGGTGGGCGGGGATGCGTCCGTTGACGACGGCGCCGATCGCGTCGCCGGTCACGAACGTGCGGTTGTCGCTGCCCTTGTCGTTGGTGCGCTGAGGGTCGTCGGCCTTCAGCGCCCCGTCGGGGTCGAGCACCCACACCTTGTCGGGCTTCGGGGTGACCTTGCCGACCTGTTCGCTGTTGCCGGTCTGGCAGTCCTTGCCGTCGCCCTGCCAGCATGCCCTCGAATCGTCGGGGATGTCGTAGTCGACGCCGGTGGGCTTGGCCGCCTGGGGCACGTTGAGCGTGTACCAGCCGGACGCGGGCCTGACGACGTGCGCCTTGACGATGCGCTTGCCCGTCTGGCCGTCATCGATCGAGATCTCGGCCTGGACGGTCTTGCCGTCCTCGTCGGTCACGGTGATCTTGGACGGGTCGTCCGTTTCGGTGCCGCCGATCACGACCTGCTGCGAGCTCACGTCGATGGTGTCGTACAGCCAGAAATGCTCGGAGGCGGAGCTGTGCGCCTTGACGTGCGCGGTGTAGAGGCTGCCGGACGCGATCTGGCCGTTCGGGGCCGTGACCTGTCCGCCGGCCGCGTCGGTCAGCGTCTTGGAGGGCGGCGGGAGCTGCGGCGCGGACCACTGCTCGTTCGCGTCCTTGTCGCCGTTCAGGGCCACGGCGTTCTTCATCCTGCCCTGCTTGGCGAAGCTCACGTCGAACGCGAACCTGCCGGCCGGCCAGCTCTTCCAGGAGGCGTCCATGTCCTTGTAGGAGAAGGACACGTCCTGGCTCGCCTGGTTGCCTATGGTGAACTGCTTGCTGGCCTTGCGGGTGGTGCCGTCGACGCCTGTCCAGCGCAGGGTGCTGGTGCCGGTCAGGTTCTCGCTGATCGGGCTGCCGTTGCGGCCGGCGGTGATCGTGTCGGCCACATTGCGCGTGTCGCCGGCCTTGGTGGTGGTGCCGTTCGCCTTGGTGGACACGCCCAGGTCGTAGTTCACGGGCGGTTCGGCCTGGTTGAGCACGATCGCGATGACCGCGACCGGCGCCTTGTTCATCTCACGGGACGCCATTGCATTAATGGTCGTCGTACCGTCGTTGAAATGGTCGGAGGTGCGGTATCCGACGCCCTGGTAGGTGTAAGTGTTGTTCGGGATGCCGGACGAATTGTAGGCGGCCTTCCACACGTCGGCGTTGAAGGTGCCGTTGGCGCCGGTGTAGTAGTCGCCAGCGCTACCGGGCGTGTGGACGAAGCCGAGGCCGACGAGGCGGCACTGGGCGTTGGACAGGCCGTCGGCCTTGGAGCGGTCCGCGCATTCCGTGTTCGCCTGGTTCAGCGCCTGGTCGATCGCCTGGTTAGACTGCGCGCCGCCGAGGTTCCTCACGCCGATGCTGGCCATCGCGGCGACGGCGTTCTCGCGGGTGGGCGCGCCCCAGGAGTCCTTGTAGACCCAGCTGACCTTGCCGGTGCCGATGCCGGTGCCGCCGCCGGAGCCGGACCCGGATCCCGCGCCGCCCTCGCCGGCGTACGCCACGCACGGGGAGAGCAGCGTCGCCGCGGCGACGATGCCGGCGACCAGGGGCCTGAGCCCGCGGCGCTTCTTGTCGTTCTTTTCGGAAACCAATGTTCCCTCTCCTTTCAGGGATTCCTGTCTTGCGGGTCGCCCCGGCGGTGCCGCCGGGGCGGGACGTGGGGAACGCGTGTTCCCCCGGTCCGCCGTGGGGCGGGCCCGTCCGGATGTTCCACGCGGGCGGGCGCCGATAACATGCGATATCGGGCGCGTCCGGTGCACGCACACCATGGAACCACCGTCCGGGGGGCGTCGGTTTGGACATCCGCCGGGGATGGGAAGGGCCCCGCGACGGATGCCG
>JAIHTM010000160.1 GCA_022713905.1 Collinsella sp. | reverse complement strand
CCTGTTTGCGCGCTTCCTGTCGCGCAAGCGCCGCTAGTTAAGGAGTCCCATGTCCGTTTATCAGTCCGCTCCCACGCTGGAGCAAGCGGCCATCACGGCCAAGGATTTCAACTTTTGGTACGGTGACTTTCATGCGTTGACGGGGCTCGACCTCAACATCGCCAAAAATGCCATCACTTCGTTCATCGGCCCCTCGGGCTGTGGCAAGTCGACGTTTTTGCGCTGCATCAACCGCATGAACGACCTGATCGAGGGCACGCGCGTCGAGGGTACCATGACGCTCGACGGCAACGATATCTATGCCGAGGGTGTCGACCCGGTCGACCTTCGCCGTCGCGTGGGCATGATTTTTCAACAGCCCAACCCGTTCCCTAAATCCATCTACGAGAATGTTGCTTTTGGCCCTCGTCTGCAGGGCGTGACTAGCAAAAGCGACCTCGATGACATCGTGGAAGAATCGCTCAAGCGCGCCAACCTCTGGAAAGAGGTATCCAATCAGCTCAACAAGGATGGTTTGGCGCTCTCGGGCGGTCAGCAGCAGCGTCTGTGCATCGCGCGCGTGCTTGCGGTGCAACCCGATGTCCTTCTGATGGACGAGCCCTGCTCCGCCATCGACCCCACGTCCGTCTCTAAGGTCGAGGATCTGATGGCCGAGCTGGCGCCCGAGATGACGATCATCATCGTCACGCATTCAATGCAGCAGGCAGCTCGTATTAGTGACTACACCGCATTCTTCTTGCAGGAAGTTGCCGGCGAGCCCGCCACGCTCATCGAGTATGGTCAAACCGACGCGATCTTCACCAGCCCGGTGGACTCGCGGACGGAAGACTATATCACCGGCCGCTTTGGCTGATCGGTGCGACTAGTCCCAAGCCGATCGGACCTGGTCCGGTGCGTATTCACTGTGCGGGCGGCATGACCGCACCCAACTGATTGGAGTGAACCATGCGCAAACTGTTTTCCCGTCAGCTCGTCGAGGCCCGTCACGAGATGCTGAGCATCTACGAGGCCGTCGATCTGGCCCTCCACGATGCCGTGAAGGCCTATGTGACCGACGACCGCAAGCTCGCCACCAAGACCAAGAAGCGCACGCTTTCGATTGACGCACGCTGCGCCAACTTGGAGGCCGTCTGCTACAACCTGATTGCCACGCAGTCACCGGTCGCCTCCGACTTCCGCCTGCTTCAGACGATCATCTACGTCGACTTTAACCTGCAACGCATGACCGATAAGGTCCGTCAGATCTGCCGTGCCACGCGTCATATGATCAAGGCCGACATCTCGCTGCCCAAGGAGCTTGTCGGTACGGTCGAGGCCGAGGCTGAGGCCGTCTACCAGGTGCTGGGCTCTTCGCTTTCCGCGCTCGTCACCAACGACATGTCCATCATCTGCAACTTGGCCGTCGAGGACGAGCCAGTGCACGCCGCCTACGAGAAGTTCTTCCGCACCTTTAACCGTATGGATACGGGCGACTTTATGGACGACGACAGCAACTATGACGACCTGCGCCGCGCCATCATGGTTTCGCGCTACCTCGATCGCATCGCCTCGATTTCCATCGATGCCGCCTGCCGCCTGACCTTCCTGCTGACTGGTCAGCGCATGAATGCCGGCGATATCGCCCGCACGGACGAGGACGAGCTCGAGAGCATGCGCGTGCCTTCGGGCGAGGGCGTCATCATGAGGCCCGCCGTCGATGCGCGCTACGTTGCCAAGGTGCCCGTTAACGAGGTCAGCGAGGGACTTCGCTACCTGCTCGATCATCTTGAGGACGAGGACGATGACGAGGACGACGAGGAGTAAGTAATCCCGTTCGTCGAAAGATTGTAAATACCTAAGTGAGCGCGGCCTTGCACATGCGGGGCCGCGCTCTTGCGTTAGCATGGGACTACTTGTTTGGCTGTCAGCGGAGGCGATTGGCAATGGATAACTATTTGGACTTGATGCGCGCTCGCCGCGAGCAGATTCTGGAACGTTTTTATGCGGCGCTCGATCGCGCAGGCCGTCCCCACGACGCCGCGAGCCTCATTGCCGTGTCCAAGACCGTTGGTGTCGATGAGACCGTTGCCGCCATCCAGGCGGGGTATCGCCATTTTGCCGAGAACCGCCCGCAGGAGCTGGTTCGCAAGCTCACGGGTCTGGCGGAGCATCCGGAGCTGCCCGAGGTGCGCTTCGATATGATCGGCAACCTGCAGACCAATAAGATCAATGCGGTGCTGGGCTCAGCCGAGCTGATTCACTCGGTGGGTTCGCTGCATCTGGCGCAGGCGATCTCGAGCCGTGCTGTCCGCAAGATTGAGGCAGGCGAGCTCGCCGGCCCCCAGCGTGTGCTCATTGAGGTCAATGTGAGTGGTGAGGAGTCGAAGGGAGGCTTTTCGCCCGATGAGATTCGCGCCGCCGCGGGTGAGCTTGCGGAACTTGAGGGAATTTGCGTACAGGGGCTTATGACTATGGCGCCCCGGGGGAATAAGGATGTGGCACGCCGCACCTTTGCGGGGCTTCGTGAGCTGAGGGATGAGCTGGAGGCGGCGCATCCCGATTTGAACCTGCCTGAGCTTTCCTGCGGCATGAGCGAAGACTTTGAGCCTGCCCTTGAGGAGGGCTCTACGCTCGTTCGCCTGGGCAGGGTAGTATTTAGCCCGGAGTTTGCAGTAAAATAAGGCTCTGAAGTGCGCACTGATTATCGGGGCGCCTGCACTAAACCGCGAGAGGACACAACCATGGGCTTCCTTGACGAGATTAAAAAAAAGATGCACCTGGGCGGCCAGCAGGGTTACGACCAGGGTTATGGCCAGGACGACGACTACGGCTACGATGATGGCTATGACGATGGCTATCAGGGCAACGGCTACAGCGGTGCTTCGGGCGAGGGCTTCTACACCCAAGACGAGCCGAGCAACGGCCTGCTTGGTCAGACGCGCCGTGGTGAAGCTGAGTCGGTTGCCGTGTATACACGCTCCGGGCAGCTGGTCGGCGATGACTCCCGCCATGCCACGACGTATAACCCGCCTTCGCGCTCGCAGGACAGTGTTGCGAGCGGTTATCGTCCTGGTGCCTATGACACGCCGTCGAGCTACGCCGAGAACACCCGCGCCCGTGCCGCCGCTGCGCCTGCGCCTGCACCGAGCGATGCCTCGGCCTATGCGAGCAATATCATCAACGCCACACCGCAGCTGCCGGCCTATGTCCTGCGCCCCGAGAGCTATGACGACGTGGAGACCGTGGTGCGCCGCGTTCGCACCAAGCAGCCTGTCGCACTGATTTTTGTGGGCGTACGCACCGAAGTTGCCAAGCGCGTCTTGGACTTCTCTTACGGCTTTGCCTGCGGTCTGGGTGCCACGGTCAAGGAGGTGGGCGACCGCGTGTTCATGGTGCTGCCCGCCGGTTGCGAGGTCAAAGATTCGGACCTGAAGAAGCTTCGTGCCGACGGCTACCTTAAGTAAAGACAAGACGAGGAGATTCCCATCAACATCTACACTATCGTCCAGCTGGTCAATACGCTGTTCAACTTCTATTCCACGCTCATTGTCGTCTACTGCTTTATGACGTGGATTCCCATGAAGCAGGGTGGTTTGCTTCAGGATATTGCCGCGGTGCTTGATAGCGTGTGCGGTCCGTGGCTCAACCTGTTCCGTCGTTTCATCCCGCCGATGGGCGGTATCGATTTTTCGCTGGTCGTTGCGATTATTGCGTTGCAGTTGGTGCAGAGGCTGGTTCTGCAGCTTCTTATAGGTATACTCGTGTAGAACTGTCTTAGTAACTTACGTCGGGCGTGTAGCGCCGAGGCGATGAAAAAGGAGACTTGTTATGGCTATTACCCCTGCAGACATCCAGGCTCAGACTTTCTCTGAGGCCAAGCGTGGCTACGATCCTGCTGAGGTCGACGTCTTCTTGGAGACGCTGTCCTCTGAGGTTGACGCTATGCTCGCTAAGATCGTCGACCTTAAGGGTCGTCTGACTGCTACCGAGCAGCAGCTTGCCGATGCGCAGGCTCAGCTTGCCCAGGCTCAGGATGCCCCCGCCCAGGCCGTTCCTGCCGCCCCCGTGGCTGCTCCCGCCCCTGACTTCTCCGCTCAGGAGCGCCAGATTTCCGCTGCCCTGATCGCTGCCCAGCAGACCGCTGAGACCATCGTCAACGATGCCAATGAGAACGCTGAGCGTATTCGCAACGAGGCTGACGCCAAGGCCCGCGAGGTTATCCGCCAGGCTCTGACCGAAAAGCAGGCTGAGCTCGAGGAGATCGATCGTCTCAAGGCTTCTCGTGAGGAGTTCAAGGCCGAGTATCTCAAGCTCATCCAGCACTTCATGGACGATGCCCAGAACTCCTTCCCGGCCGACCTCATGGCCTCCACGCCGGTCGGTTCTGCCGCTTCTCCTGCGGTGACTGTTCCCGCCGAGCCGCTGCCCGTCGCTGACCCGGTTGTCCCCGTGGCCGATCCCTTCGCCCCGATCGACAACTTCGCTGCCGACGACCTGGACTAGCGCCAGAGCTACAATCTAGTGCCCTTAAGAGGAGCTCGCACCTGCGGGCTCCTTTTTATTAGATTTTTGGGACATGCCTTAATTTCTACCTTTTATCAAAATTAGAATATCGTGCTCTTCGGAACGCCTGCCAGGGACTTAATTTGCATGAGAGACAAGCCAATACACTTCATTGAAGGCGAAAGCTCTCACAATTATTGACCAATTTCGATATGTCCAAAATTCATATTAGGTATACGGATAAAATCATATATAGGATCTCTCAAGTAACCTAAGTAACCGAACCGGGGCAGAAAGGTGTGTAAACAAGCCGCGACGAACAGCTTCTTCCGCAT
Source organism: Collinsella sp. (assembly GCA_022713905.1). Taxonomy (GTDB): domain Bacteria; phylum Actinomycetota; class Coriobacteriia; order Coriobacteriales; family Coriobacteriaceae; genus Collinsella. Next base: position 1,353 of record JAIHTM010000160.1, on the reverse strand, counting down.
TTCCTTAGGCAAGCGAAAAGAGGGATGGCATGATGGCCAAGAGCTACGTAAAGATTGTAATTGTTGTTCTTGCAGTTGGTCTCGCAATGGCGCTATGTGCATCGTTTGCGAGGTATAGGTCCGAGCAGTCGTTCATCGATGGCGCTGAAAATGGGTTTGGCATAGACGGGATGTATGCCAACGATGGCGCGACCAGGCCGTCTATGGCGATTCTTGCAGGCGAAGACATGGAATGGCAAATCTGTAATGACGATGGCTCTTGTATGAGTGGTCGTTTGGCCGCAACGAGCGATCCGAATTCGTTTGATCTTCTCGACAATGATGGAGCGGATTGCGGTTCTGTTCACCTGTCATATGCATCGCGAGATGGGATGGACGGCATTCTCTATGTCTCTCACAAGATTGGCGATTTCAAGATGCGCAGGACTAATCGCGTGCCGGCTTTTATCGAGGAATAATGGTGGCCGGGCTAGTCGCCCACGGCTCGGCCATGTATTCGTGAAAGCTGTTCCATTTGCATTCCAATGGGGAGGCGCGTGCGCCCTTAGCGCGAAATAGCCGAGCTCTGCGCGCGATAGGGCAGAGCTCGGCGAAGGGCGCGTGGTAAAAGGTAGGTTTTAGGGCATGTACTAAAACCTATTTGAGGAGGAAGTCGGAGAGGGGAATGGTACGGGCCTCGCGATGCTCGGGGTCGGCGATGTGGTCGGCAGGATAGCCGCAGACGAGCATGTGATAGGGATAGACGCCTTCGGGCAGGTTGAACTGCTCACGGGCTAGCTCGGGCTTAAAATGGCATACCCAGCACGTTCCCAGACCCTGCTCCTCGGCCTCCATCATCATCTGATCGCAAGCAATCGAGGTGTCGATAGCGCTGGAGTTCATCTGGTCATAGGGGCGCACCCAAGCATCGTCGGTAACGCTGCAAATGAGGAAGATGAGCGGAGCGCCAAAGATGGACCCATCACGAGCAAACCGAGGCTGACAAGCAGCTGCCTTCTCCAGAAGCTCAGGCGTATCCAACACCATCACACGGGTTGGATGGTTATTACAAGCAGAAGGAGCAATACGCCCAGCCTCAACAATGGCATCCACCACAGCCTGCTCAACGGAACGATTCTCAAACTCGCGACAAGAATACCGAGATCGAGCCAGATCCAAATAACTCACAACCAAGCCCTCCAAATTCAGTGTATCAACCCAAAGTAAAACAAAGGGTACCCAAAGCCCCATCCAGACAAACGTTTAAGGCGGTCCCAAAGTTCCCAATCGGGCTCAAAGGCCCTGCCAACAAAAGCCTCATTGCTTTCAAAGTATCAGCCAAAGTTCCCAATGGTGGTACGTAAGGCGAAGGGC
>JAIHTM010000159.1 GCA_022713905.1 Collinsella sp. | reverse complement strand
GCCGTAGTGGTTGAGGTTGGGGCTTTCGTTGTAGAAGTAGACCGCTTGGCCAGCCTCGGGGGTCGCGGCGTCGAAAGCCTCCTGTGAGTCGACCTCGGTCACGTTGAGCGCAGTGCCGCCATTCTTGGCGATGACGCTCGCAGGCTTGGCGGACACGTTGGCCACGAAGGTCGTGGTGCGGTTGGAGTCGTAGCCGTTGTAGCCACCCTGCGAAGCCTCGGCGGTAAAGGTGGCGGTGCCGCCCGTGGCCTTGGAGCTGTAGACGGTGCTCACGTGCTCGCCGTAGGAGATGTTGTCGATCGTGCCGTAGGCATCGTCCTCGGTCGTGTTGTTCTGGATGGAGGAGCCGTCGTCCTCGTACTGCGTAAAGGTGCCGTCACCCTCGGTGGCGAAGAACTCGACGATACGCTGGCTGCGATCGGTGCCCTTGGTGTTAGTCTCGGTCACGGCCTCGGGGTTGTTGTTCTCGGCATACATCGGCACGATGGCGTTGGCCTTTACAAAGAGCGGCAACTTCCAAAGCGGAGCATCGTAGTTGTTGAGGACCTGGCCGCCGCGGTACTGCTTACCCGAGAAGTAGTCAATCCAGATGGTGGGATTCTCGTCGGTGCCGTAGTTGGGAAGGTAGATACCATTGCGAACGTCGTTGCCGTTCTCATCTGCCTGGGTATCCTGATACACCGGTGCCACCAGGAAGTTCTCACCGAACATGTACTGATACTGCGTCGAGGTGCTTGCGGCGTACTCGGAGTTGTCGGAGAGCAGCATGGCGCGGATCATGGGCAGGCCGGTATCGCCGTTGCCCGTGTCGATGTTGGCCGCCGAGGCCGCGCTCGTGTAGATATAGGGCATGAGTTGCGCCTTGAGCTTGAGGTAAAAGCGCGAAATGCCCGTGTAGGGATCGCCGTGCGTCATGGGCGACTTGCGGTAGGTGCCCCAGCCGTCCATGTCGAGCATAGAGGGCGTGAACGTCTTCCACTGGTAGTCGCGCGCGGAGATGATGGGGCTGCCACCAAAGATGCCGTCCATATCGGAGCCGATGTTGGGGTTGCCCGAGAGGCTCTGACCGATATACGTGGGGATGTGGAAGCGGATGTACTCCCAGTTGCCGCCGTACTGATCGCCGGTCCAGATGCCGCCAAAGCGCTGCGTGCCGGCCCAACCGTCAAGCGTGATGATGTTGGGGCGCTTGTTGGCGCCGGTCGTCACCGTATCGTAGGCCGTCTTGATGCCGTTGAGGCCAAAGGAGTAGCCAGAGCCCACCCAAGCGACGTCGGTCTTGAGGGTGGTAATGCCGCCCGTCTTGACCTCGGCGTCGAAATCGCGAAGCAAATGCCACGGGGTCTCGGAGTTGCTGTCAGGCTCCAGGTTAGACTGGGTCCACAGACCCGTGCTCACACCCTTGGAGTTAGCATACTCGGTAAACTTCTTAAGGTTGTCGACGTTGGCACGCACGGCGTTGAGGCGCTCGGCTGAACTCGTTCCGTCGGAGTTGACGCCGCCGGTCTTGTAATAACCGTTCTGGCCATAGCCGGCACCGTATCCGTCGTTCGGCAGGAACCAGCCGAGCGGCATGTCGTTGTCCTCGTAGTCATCGATAACCCGCTGGGCGGAGAATTGGCGGTCGAAATCGGTCGCCTTCATGTTCTCGGTATCGACCGTGGGGCCCTCACCGTTGAGCGTCTCGGCCGCAAGCGTGCCGTCGAGCTTGTAGCCCGTCGCCATGCCAGACTCGTACTTAACGTCGCCCTCCTTGCTCGAGGACTTGCTGCCCTTGGTCTCCCACTTCTTCTGACCCGAGGTCGTTGACCAGCCATCACGGTTATAGGCATTCAGATGACCCAGGTAGAAACCGTACTCGGGCAGCAGTACCGGATTACCGGTCACCTTGTAGTAGTCCTGCAGCATCTCGGTCGCCACGTTCGAGGCGCCCTCATTGGTCGCCACGAAGTAGTAGGCGTCGAACTCATTCTCGCTGTGCGAAGTCGTGACTGTTGATGCGTCCGTGGAACCGAAGTCGTAGGAACCCTCTGCAAACGTGTTTCGGAGCACGCCGTAACCGTCACTCGTCCAGTAGAACGGGTTGGGCGAAGCAACGCCGCCATCGGTCCAGTTGTTGGTGTTGGAGATGGCGATAGTCTGGTTGGTGTGCAGGAAGCGGCCGTTCTGAGTACCGCCGCCAAAGAAGTTCTCGGACTTCTCCTTGGCGAGCGTCTGTACGGTGCCCTTCTTATCAAGGTCGAGGGACGCGGACTCGGAGACCACGACACGGTCGCCCGACTTGATGCTCATCTTGCCAGTCGCCTTGTCCAGGATCACGGTCGCCTTTCCACCGCTGATCTCGATAGTGTTGCCCTTGTCGGCAACCGTCGCACTCGGCTTGCTGTAGGTGTCCGAGGCATCGGGCTGGGCCTGGATCTTAGCCGTGTGGGACTTACTGCGCGGCGTTGCGTACTCGGAAAACTCACCCTTGGGATCAACGTTGTAACGGAAAATACCGTCCTCGAGGAACGTAATGCGGCCCTTGATGCCGCCGGCGAAATCGATGTCAACGACGTTCGAGGCAGACTGAGACACGGTCGCCGATTCGACGCCCTTGAGTGGCGTGGCAACCGCCTGCTGGGGACTGGCGAACACGAGCGTCGCTGCCGTGGCAACGAGGACTGCGCTTCCCTTCACCCATCGTTTCGTAAAAATGGAATTCCTACGCACCTGGACTCCTTCCCTCCGACATGCGGAAGTGTCGCGGACGCGCGCCCCGCAGCATGGGCGAACGCATCAAACGGGGGGGTGTTCGGTACATTCCGTACAATTGGCCCACCCGTTACCAAGGGGTCAACTGGTAGTAACCAGATAGCCACCTATAAGGTTGAACCAGCATACGTGAGCAGTTGCGCAAATTAAGTTTGGAATTCTCCCAGCGGTATAAAAATGAACGTAGATGGCGAAGTGGGTCTAATCAACCATACCAATTGGTTCTCCAGCCAGATACCACTTAAGCATAGTTTTACTGTTTAACTGGTATTACATAACCAATACCTTTCCTCGGAAAACGGGCTTCGCGAATTATCCTGAGGGAAAGTCGTAGCCGCCACCCCGCGACCCACCGGGAATATCCATGACGCACGGTGGCTGATTTGATTTGAAATAGGAGGTTGTTGGAGGGTGGTGGACAGTTAGTTCAGATACGTATATTTTGGCGGTGCTAATTGGCGCTAACAAACTGGTTTTAAGTCGCTTTAGATCTAATAATAGGTCTTTCTCGCTATTGCCCGCGCGGCCTTGTCGGTCCAGACTATCAAAAATAGCTCAATTGTGCCCAAATTGGCCTCCACACGTCCTCTGAAAAATACGTATCTGAACTAACTGTCCAAGAGGAATGTCCACAGATAGAAAAAGGCTCTGGCGGACCTCCGAATCACCAGAGCCTTTCAAAACTCGCACACCTGAAGCACATCGCTGCATTCCTGTTTTCGCCCATGAAGTTAGAGAGCCTCTTCCGCCCACTTCTCGAAATCAATCGCACGCCTTTGGGCGGTTCGGTACGCTTCCATGTCTTCACGAGCGCCTACCACTACGATGGCCATTTTTCCTTTGATTTTAATGAGGCGGTACACAATCCGAATGCCACTTCCCCTGAGCTTGATTTTCATGAAGCCCGTCAAATCCGTGCCTGCCTTGTTTCCAAGAGGCTTGCCGAATCCGCCTTCGTTCTGCGGCAATGGGTTCGTTCTGATTCTTTCTATAGCCTTAAACACGTGTTTTCGCTGGGAACCATCGAGACGCTTGAGATCCTTGAGAGTATCCGGGTAGAAAGCGACTTCGTACCCGCTCATTCAAACTCGACCTCATCCATCTGATCGAGTTCGTCCTGGCCCACACCCAACTCTGCCATAACATCAGATAGGGAAACGAGTTCATCATCGCTTGTCGCAGCCGTCCTCTTAAGGGCCAACGTCAACAAGGCGAGGTCCTCCTCCGCCTGCTTAGCCTCTCGGTATTCATCGGGCGTCACGATAACGAACGCCGGCTTGTTGTGTTTCAAAACTACAACCGGGTTGTCGTTGCTCACTCTCGAAAACGCAGCGGGACCCTTACCGTGACTGAAATCGCTGATGGGAACAAGATTGTCGAGCATCTTTAAAGCAGGCATCGAGACCTCCAAATATAAAGTCTTTTATGCATTCATTTTAGCATGCAGAAAATACCAGCAATCACGGAATAGTGGCACGGACGAGGCATCGCTTTCCACCAACCGTTGATCATCGACCGAGCAAAATGTCCCGCCAAGAGATCGAGCGAGGATTCCGTCCCTCGAAGAGGGCCGTATTGGCCTCCTCGCGGGACGGAATCCTCGCTCGTTCGTTCCAGCCCGCGTCATCGCGTGCTAGACGGCCAGCTCGCCTGATTCACCCATAAGCCATCGTGCCAGGTCGACGACCTTGATGCCATCCCAATCAGTCGTTTCGTGCCCTGTTCGGGCGATGACGCACTTGGGATAGGCGTCTCGAATCCGTCGCAGCGGATCAAGCTCACGCTCAAGCGTCGCTTCTTGGGAAATGTCGTCACTCACCTGCATATAGACACGGCGGTCACGCCTGATGGCGACAAAGTCTACTTCCTTTTGGTAGAGAACGCCCACGTAGACTTCCCATCCGCGGCGCATAAGCTCGATTGCCACCATATTCTCGTAAACATGGCCAAAATCGAGCTTTTTCGTACCAAGCGCGGCGTAGCGAAACGAGTGGTCGGCCAGGTAGTATTTATCTCCCGTCGACAGGTATTTCTTTCCTGAGACGTCAAAGCGACGAAACCGGTAGAACGCAAACGCATCACACAGGTAGTCGATATACACAGCCAGCGTCTTGTCGCTTATCTTAAGGTTCGCTCGTGACAGCTCAGCCGCCATCCCCTTGAGAGAAGAGATGTTTCCGACGTTATCCATCAGGAACTCGCAGGAACGTTTAAGCTGCTCCGCATTACGTATACGATATTTTTGTCTGATGTCGCGCAGGATAAGAGTTTCAAGCACATCCGAGATGTATGAGAAACGCATCCTTTCGTCCTGGTAGATATAGGAACCCGGCATTCCTCCCTCGCGGACATAGCGAGCAAGGGCCTCGGCTGGAGAAGTGATCTCGTGATACGCCGAGAACTCCGCAAGTGAAAACGGAAAGACCTCGATCTCCACCGTTCTTCCCGTGAACAACGTCGAGAGGTCGCTTGAGAGAAGAAAGGCATTCGACCCCGTGATGTAAATGTCATATTTCTCTGACGCATGAAGACTGTTGATAGCCCGCTCGAACCCTTCACACATCTGGACCTCGTCGATCATGACGATATTCCGGCAACCCTCGATATAATGCTTTTCCACATATGTATGCAGCGCATGGTATTCCGCCAACGGCTCGAACTCAAGTAGATTGAAGTTGACGTGTATGACGTTGGCCGAGGGGTCGTTTGAGCGAAGTTGGCTGGCAAACGCCTCAAGCAATTTCGATTTTCCGCATCGCCTGATTCCGGTAATCACCTTGATGTCTGGCGAACCCGCCACCTTGGAGAGCTTATCCATATAGAACGGTCGATTAATAAGTCTCATGGCAATCCACTTCGCAAAATTAAGATTAACTGAAAAACGCGAAGTACAATATATCATCTACTTCGCGTTTTTGAGAAATCCTAGATTTCGCGTAATTATATTCGCCAAGCTATCGCAAACCCGACACGGGTGAGATCTCCGCCTGATTGACCCTGCGCAGCAGTCCGAAGCGAAAGACGCGAGTCCTCAGACCGCTCCGGTAAAGTGAGGGCCGCGACGGTTACCGCGGCCCTCTTGGGAAACGTGTGCGATTGTCAATCGCTCGCGCTAGTCTTCCTTGCGGCGGAAACGAGCAAGGAAGACTCCGATTGCGGCGATCGCGGCACCCAGGCCGCCGATCGCGGCGACGGTCGCCACCGTTTGATCACCGGTGCTCGCAAGTGAGTTAGCGGACTTGCCACCCTGAGCCTTGTCACCAGCGGGCTTTCCCGCCTGGGCGCCATCGTTCGAACCGCCGGATGTCTGCCCACCGTTGCCGGAACCCTGATTGCCACCGGACGCACAAAGCCCCTTCTGCAGCACACGGCACAACCAAGTCACCGCAGGCCGGGGCGGGGGAGCCGAGTTTCCCACTGAGCGACTCTGCTTGCAGCCGGAGCGAAGG
>JAIHTM010000158.1 GCA_022713905.1 Collinsella sp. | reverse complement strand
CACTGTCGACCGATCGTATTCGCATCACGCCACCACCAGTTGTTGAGGGACTTCATCGTGTTCTTCATATCGGTGGCTCCTTTCGTGATGCCGTGGCGCAGTAGCACCTGATTGCTGTTGCGCTGCACTATAGCACAGCAAAGTGTTTGCGGGGAAATCTTTTTTGAAAAGATTTCAGCGGTGTTTCCCGCCGGTCAAAAAGGCGGGCGGGACGAACCGTGCCATCCCGCCCGCACCAGTGAGGGATTACTCCTTGTTGCGGCGATAGAGGATATAACCGCCTGCGGAGATGACGGCAACGCCAGCGATGGCGAATGCGGCCACCATGCGGCCATCAAAACGATCGCCAGTGGTGGGCAGGCCGCCCTTGGTGTTCGTCTTGTTGGTGGTTACCGTGGTCGTGGTATCCGACTTACCAGGCTTCTCGGGCTTGGTGGCGGGCTGCTCGGGCTTAGCGGGCTGCTCGGGCTTGCTGGGCTGATCCGGGGTACCGGGCTGCTCGGGAGTGCCAGGCTGCTCGGGGGTACCAGGCTGATCCGGGGTGACCGGATCGGTGGCAAGAGCGTCCTGGGCGTAGGTGATGGACTCCTTGAGGCCTTTGGTCTCGGTGTTCAGGTCGCTTGGGGTGAAGGGCTGGTCAAAGTCTCCGGCCTTCTGATAGGCGCGCATCTCCTGGAGCAGGGCCTTGCACTTCTTGTAGGTGTTCTCGGTAGCAGCCTTGCCGGCCTTGTTGGCCAGGGCGGTGCGGCCCTCGGTGGTCGTCTCGGCCAGCATGGCGGCGTCAACTTCCTTGTTCTGCTCGATGAGCTCGTTTTGCAGGGCATCGAGGTAGGTGCGGACGCCGGTGGCGAGGGTGGCGCGGTTCTCGAAGCAAAGGGAGCTAATGTCCATGAGGACGTAGTTGATGGAATTCTCGGGCTCCTCGTTGTTTACGATGTCCGCTTCGTCGCAGTGATCGAAGGAGACAGTTTGATCGCTGAAGTACGGGCTAACCTCAGTCATCAGAGCGGAGTACAGCGGTATGGCAACGGAGAACTCGGCGCGCGAGAGCATCTCCCACTGGATGGTTGCAACCTGGGGATCGAGGCCGTTGCGAATCTGGAAGAGGTTGATCTCGGTGTTACGCTCACTGCCAATGCAATAAACACCATCAGTGTTCGCGTTGAGGCCGGGGACGTTCTCGCCGCGGTTGCCGAAGGCGCGAATCAACTCGAAAGTGCTCCAACCAGACTTGCCAGGTTTGAAGAACAGGGGCTGGATTTCGCTGACCATGGCTCCCTTTTGGTCAGGATAATCATCGCTCTTAACTGTGATAATGTCGTAATCTGTGCCTTTGGTCAGCGGGCTACCAAAATAGTTGCGGCCCTGGACATAGCGGGACCACTGGTGAACGCCGGAATCGGCGAGGCTTTCGCCATAGGTTTTGGCGACATCGAACTTGCCGTCGGTGTACTCGGCGAAACCATTTTCTTCGGGCATGGACTGGATCTTCTCAGAATGGAGGCAATTCTCGGTGTCATTGAGGGCGACATCGTAGTTAAGACTGCCAATATTGGGATTGAGTGAGGCCACGTTGCCGGCGAGCTTCATGGCGATCCACTGATGGCCGGAAAGCGCGGCGAACAGCCAGGTCTCGTTGTTGTCGGCGATGATGATCTGGTCGTTGGAGTAGACGCCCTGCTTATCGATCAGGCTGCCGATCAGCTTGACGCCCTCGCGGGCCGTGGCACTTTCGCCCAAGATGACGCTCGCGTAGCTATACTCACCCAAGCCCTTCGTCAGAGGGTCCACGGCTTCGACATCTGCATTCATACTGGTGCTTAGCGTGGCAGAGCAGGATACGCCCATTTCGTTGATGCCGGCCTCGGAGTAGGCATCCCAGCGTCCGTGCCACTGCGAAGGATGATCGCGCACGTAGCTATAACGATACGTGGTCTTGGTCGAGGTGTATGTGAAGTTGGACTCGTCTGAGCCGTAGATATAGCCGGGGCCATGTGAGGGCTCGATGCCGAAGTGTTTGAGGTAACGCGTATCAAAGTCCTCGGCACGGCCGTAGTACGTGTTGCCGTCGGCCGTTAGATCTCTGCCCATGTACATCTGCGTGCAGGCGAGCGCAGATATCGGCATGGACATGATGGTTGCAGCTCCAAAGGCGAGGCCTATGCCAAGCTTTTTGAGCGCGTTGACGGGGTGAGTTTTCCTCATATTCCCTCCCAGCGTGCGAAAGCCCTCTGTCGCCAGAGGGCTTCAGCCAATAAAGACACTCCCTTAGCGTAACGAATCGGAAACAATATTCATCTATGAAAAATGCTTACTCGATAAGCGTAATGAAATATGCGATGAGCGGTTTAATATACTCAGTTTGTAGCTTTAGCCAAATAAAGACGCCCTGCAATTACTGCATCTGGATAAAGCGTCTGGAAATACCGAAATGAAAAATCCCCCGCTGTTTGGCAAATGCATAAACAGCGGGGGAGATGATATTCGGATGAATATCATACCAATGTGGAATTACTTCTTTCGACGGTGAACCACGTTGATCGCATAGCCGACGAGCATGGCCAAAACGATGACGATAAAGCCGAGCAAGGGATTGTCACTCATGGGGTCCTCCTATTTACCGAGCGGTGAGAATTCATCGACGATGAGGTCGAGGCATTGCGGAAGCGCGCGGGCGCCAAAGACGCCGGAGTTGCTGGAGATAATCTCACCATCGAACTGCATGCCCAGCGACGGCGTGCAGGTGATCTTGGCTTCCTTGGTCTGGATGATTTTGAACTGCGGACGGCCGAGCACCTTGCCGGCGGGATCGAGTGCGGCGGTGATCACGGTCGGGAGCAGCTGCACGGTTTTTACGGGCTCGATGACTGCGATATCGACCATGCCGTCGTTCATGCGACAGTCGGGGAATAGGTTGATGTCGTTTTGGATGACTGAGGTGTTGCCTGCCATGCAGCAGATGCCATCGAGTTCCTCGACAATGCCGTCATGCTCAATCGTAAAGTGCGCCACCGTGGGGTTGGGCGTGGCGAGCGCGGAGAGGAAGTAGGCGATCTCGCCGATGTCGTTTTTGGTGGGGGCGGCCTTCATCATGATCTCGGCGTCGTAGCCCGAGCCGGCGATGATGATGAAGCCGTGGCGCTTTTCGTTGCCGTTCTCGTCGAGCCAAAAGAGCTCACCCATATCCGCCTTGACGGTGCGGCCGTCGCGGCAGGCCTTGGCGAGCGCCGCCGCCTCGGGCGCATTGCCGATGTTGTTGAAGAATAGGCAGGCCGTGCCGGAGGGGAAGACGAGCGTGGGGACGCCGCATCCGCGCATCTGGTCGAGCACGTTGGAGACGGTGCCGTCGCCGCCCGAAATCACCACACGATCGAACTCGCGCACATCCGCCACGGCGTCCTCGGGCTCCATGCCATCGCCGATAAAACGCATCACGACTTCGTCGCCGCCCTGTGCAAGGGCGTGCGTGAATGCGAAGATTTCATCTGAGCTGGGGCCCGATGCCGGGTTGTGGATGATAAGGCAGCGCATACTTACGTTCCCGTTCTGTGACTAACCGAGTATAGTTGTAAAGCAATGCCGATATCCTACCCGTGTTTTTCGGGCCTAACCTTATTCGATGGGTTGATATGTACATTTCCACACATCAGGCTCTACTCGACTTTTGCCAGCGCGCCCGTGAGTTTGACGCGATTGCCGTCGATACCGAGTTTTTGCGCGAGCGCACGTTCCATCCACGCCTGTGCTTGGTTCAGATTGCCACCCCTGCCGAGAGCGTCGCGGTCGATCCTCTGGTGATCGATGACCTATCGCCGCTGGCCGAGCTTATGGCCGACGAGAGCGTGACCAAGGTCTTCCACGCCTGCTCGCAGGATATGGAGGTCATGCTCCATACCGTGGGTGCGCTGCCGCGTCCGATTTTTGACACGCAGGTCGCCGCCGCCTTTTTGGGCGAGCGTCAGCAGATTTCCTACGGTGCGCTCGTGCAGACGTTTTGCGGCGTTTCATTGCCTAAGACCGAGTCACTGACCGACTGGTCGCGCCGCCCGCTGACCGATAAACAGATTGAGTATGCGATCGATGACGTCAAGTATCTGATCGTCGCCTATACCGAGATGATGAGCCGCCTGCGCGAGCTGGGCCGTGTGGATTGGGTGCTCGATGAACTGCGCCCGCTGGCAGACGAGTCGCACTACCGCGCCGACCGCCACGAAGCGTTCCGCAAGGTCAAGCGCATCAACTCGTGCAGCCGCCATCAGTTGGGCATTGCGCGCGAGCTTGCCGCCTGGCGTGAGGACCGCGCCGAGCGTCGCAATATCCCGCGCAAGTGGGTTATGTCCGACGATACGCTGCTGGCGCTCGTCAAGCGCAACCCCGTGCGTGTTGAGGAGTTCCGTAGCATCCGCGGTACCGATCAGCTGGGGGAGCGCGATGTGGACGGCGCACTCATGGCCATCAAGCGCGGCGCAAGCTGTCCGCACGATCGCCTGCCGCTCTTGGTGCGCGGACATCGCCAGATCTCTCCGGAGCTGGAGAGCGTGACCGACCTTATGTATGCGCTTATTCGCCTGGTTGCCGAGCGCTCGGGCGTGGCGACCTCGGTCATTGCCTCGCGCGATGACCTGGCCGACTATATTGAGCATCCCGAGCAGAGCCGTCTGCGCGAAGGTTGGCGTTTTGAGCTTGTGGGCTCGCGCCTGGACGATTTGCTCTCGGGCAATATGGGGTTGACGGTCAAAGATGGCAAAATTGAATTGCTGTAAGGAAGCCTAGCCGTTTGAGTGGGTAGAATGCCTCCAACGTGTAACTCGATTCGGAGGAATTCGCATGCCCTATTACTATGGATACGGCTTTGGCATCGACCCGCTGTACCTGCTGGTTGTTCTTGTTTGTACAGTGCTCGGTCTTGCTGCTCAGAGCTATATCAACTCGACGTACAAAACCTGGTCCAAGGTTCGCTCGGACGGCGACACGGGCGCCGCGGTCGCGCGCCGTATGCTCGACGCCAACGGTTGCAATGCCGTGGGTATCAAGGGCGTCGCCGGTGAGCTCACTGACCATTACAACCCGCAGGATAACAACTTGTATCTCTCGGACGCCAACCGTTCGGGCGGTTCGGTCGCAAGCGTTGCCGTCGCCTGTCACGAGGCGGGCCATGCCGCCCAGCGCCAAAGCGGTTACGCCATGATGAAGGTGCGCAGCGCCCTCGTGCCGGTTGTCAACTTTACCCAGAACACCTGGACGATCGTGCTGCTTATGGGCCTGTTCATGAACATCGCGGGACTCACGACCCTCGCGCTGATCTTCTTTTCGTTTAGCGTGCTGTTCCAGCTGGTTACGCTGCCGGTCGAGATCGATGCCAGCCGCCGCGCCGTGGCGTATATCGAGCAGTCGGGTATGAGCTCCAAGCAGGTCAACGGTGCCAAGAAGGTACTGACGGCAGCTGCGCTCACCTACGTGGCGGCGGCGCTCACCTCGATTATTCAGCTGCTCTACCTTATGGCTCGTTACAACAGAAACTCCAACCGATAAGAGCTTGGACTGACAGGCGCCGCGAGGATTTGTGTCCCCGCGGCGCTGTACTATGTGTGGGACTTGAATTTGCACAGGGCTGGAGCCCGTGTGCACGATGACGAAAGGAGGCTGCGTGGCAGGCTGGAATCTAACCGGCAACAGCGTTTCCGCCGAGTTTGACGGCTCGGACGAGCAGGAGCGCAAGGAGCTCAGCGTGAGCCAGGCGGTGGAGATCGCCGCTGGCGCGCTCGATGCCATTCCGCAGCTGAGCGTCCTGGGCGAGGTCACGGGCTTTCGTGGCCCCAATGCCCGAAGCGGCCACTGCTACTTCCAGATCAAGGACGACTCGGCTGCCGTCGATTGCATCATCTGGAAGGGTGCCTATCTTAAGCGAACCTTCGACTTGCGCGACGGTATGCAGGTGAGCTTTAAGGGCAGCTTCAATCTCTATAAGCCCACGGGCCGTATGAGCTTTGTCGCCCGTTCGTTCTCGCTGGCGGGGGAGGGCCTGCTGCGTCAGCAGGTGGCACAACTGGCCGAAAAGCTGCGTCGCGAGGGTCTGATGGACGAGGCGCGCAAACGTCGCATTCCGGTGTTTTGCTCACGCGTGGCGGTCGTCACCTCGCTTTCGGGCGCCGTGATCGACGACGTCAAGCGTACGCTGCGCCGTCGCAACCCACTTGTCGAGCTCGTTTGCGTGGGTGCCAAGGTCCAAGGCGAGGGCGCGCCGGCGGAGCTTATTGAGGG
>JAIHTM010000157.1 GCA_022713905.1 Collinsella sp. | reverse complement strand
AGCCATCTTGCCGCAAACCACCACAAAGGGGATAGGCACCTTCGTGGTGGTTTTTTCTTACTCCTGTTACAATCGCCGCATGCCCCACAATTACATCTGCCTTCGAAAGGAGCCTGCGTGGCGAACGCCATCGATCAGCTCACGGACCGAGTGCTCGTGCTCGGCCGCCTCACCATCGTCCGCCGCGCCATCACTGCCGTGGCGGTCACCATATCCGCCATTCTGCAGACCTTCCTGATCCAGGCGTTCGTTCGACCCGCCGATCTGCTTCCGAGCGGTCTCACCGGCGTCGCGGTCCTGCTCGATCGCGTTACCTCGCTCGGCGGTGTTCATATCGACACCTCGCTCGGCATGCTCGCGCTCAATGTTCCCGTGGCGCTTCTGTGCTGGAGCGGCATCAGCAAACGCTTCGTCATCTTCTCGATGACGCAGATCGTGCTCTCGTCGCTGTTCCTCAACATCTTTCACTTCGCACCGTTTTTGGGCGACAAGATCATGCTCATCATTTTTGGCGGTGTGGTCTCGGGTCTGGGCGCTTCCATTGCGCTTAAGTCGGGCGCGTCGACCGGCGGCACCGACTTTATCGCGCTGTGGGTGTCTAACCACACGGGCAAGACTATCTGGGGCGTCATCTTTGGCTTTAACTGCGCTATCCTGGCGATTTTTGGCTTTATGTTTGGCTGGGACAACGCAGCGTACTCCATCGTGTTTCAGTTTATTTCGACCAAGACCATCGACAGTTTCTATCGCCGCTACGACCGCGTGACGCTGCAGATCACGACGCGCAAGGCCGACGAGATCATGACCGCCTATGTCGACCATTTTCAGCACGGCATTAGCTGTGCCGAGGTTGTTGGCGGGTACAGCCGCGAGAAGATGTACCTGCTGCATACCGTTGTCTCGACCTACGAGAGCCAGGATATCGTCAAGCTGGTGTGCGACGTGGACCCCGGCGCCGTAATCAACGTGTTCCACACGCTCAACTTTGTGGGCGGCTGGTGGGGCGGTCATGTTGACGAACCTATGCCCACGGCTGTGCCCGATCCGGATAAGCCGGCGCGTATGGCCAGCAGGCAGGCGCGCCTGAGCGAGCAGGACAGCCTGCAGCAGGATGACGGCAAGTAAGGATTTGCTGTATGCGGTATATCGTTTTATCAAAGTGAGGTAACATATAAAAAGACGTTATATACGTATGAGTTATTTCGCTATTTTGATAAGAGTGACCAGATATGTCCGCACCTAAAAACGCACCGCTTTACCAGCAGATTTACGACGAGATCAAGGACGCGATCGAAAAGGGTGTTTATACACCCAAGGAGCGCATTCCGTCCGAGCTCGAGCTTGCCGAACAGTATGAGGTGAGCCGCATCACCGTGCGCCGTGCCGTTGAGGAGCTGTGCTCCGATGGCTACCTGGTTAAGCAGCAGGGACGCGGCACCTTCGTCGCCACGCCGCACATCAATCGCCAGTTCCACGCCTCGCTGCTGCAGACGTTTACCGCGCTATGTGCTGACAATGGCATGAAGGCGGGCGCGCATGTAGTCGATCGCCAGATTGTGCCGGCGCGTCAAAACGAGATGGAATTCTTTGGTCTGCCGAAGGATGCACTGCTGCTGCACATCAAGCGCGTGCGTACGGCCGACGGCGAGCCCATCTTTGAGGAAAACGTCTTTGTGCCGTTTGACCAGTATCGCGAGCTGCTGACGGCCGATCTTGAGGACAAGTCGATTTTTGCCGAGGTCGAGCGTGTCGGCGGCATCCCGATCGTCTCGGTTGGCCACCGCACGGTCGAGGCCGTTCGCGCCAACACCGAGCAGGCTGCCGAGCTGGGCATTGCCCCGCACGATCCGCTGCTCAACTTGCGTGTCGGTTTTATCGGTCCCAACGATGAACCGGTTTTGCTCGGCAAGCAGTACTACGTGGGCAGCCGCTACGTCATGGTCATGTAGCCCTGGGGTTCCGCCGTTCTAACGAACGACGGACCGGTCGACGCTGCGCCTTTGGTTCCGCCGTTCTGCCGAACGACGGATTGGTCGACGCTGCAAGCCCGCCAGGGCGGCAATCTGCCTTTCAACTTCGGCGGCATGACCTGAAGGTCAATGCCGCCTCGTTTCAAGGCACCTTGCTCGCTCTGACGGGCTTTCGCTGTCGTTGCCAGAACATCGGCGTTGCCGCGGTCCAAAGTAGTCGTTGGGGACGTTCTTGTATGACTAGTCGTTTAAGAACGTCCATCGACTAGTCTGGGCTGCGGTCGTGTGCTGCTGTCCCTGTGGCGGCGTATAATCGGCGGCAGATGATTCTGACGTTAGGAAACCATGACCGATAGCATGCAGCAGATGGCGCTCGACACGCTCGGCGCCTATTTTGGTTACACCTCGTTTCGCCCGGGCCAGGACCGCATGGTCGATGCGATCCTTGCCGGTCGCGATGCGTTGGGCGTTATGCCCACGGGCGCCGGCAAGTCTATCTGCTACCAGGTACCTGCACTTATGCTGCCCGGCATCACCTTTGTGGTGAGCCCGCTGCTGTCGCTTATGGAGGACCAGACCCGCGCGCTGCTCGCGGCGGGTGCGCGCCCCAGCTATCTCAACTCCAGCCTGACGCCGGCTCAGCAAAATACCGTGCTCAAGCGTGCGCGCGAGGGACGCTACCAGCTTATGTACGTGGCGCCCGAGCGCCTGCTCGAGCCGCGCTTCCTCGCCTTTGCGCAGGAGGCGGCCGGCAAGGGCGGTATCGGTGTGCCGCTCGTGGCCATTGACGAGGCCCACTGCGTGAGCCAGTGGGGCCAGGATTTCCGTCCCGCCTACCTGCAGATTCGCGAGTTTATTGACTCACTGCCGCAGCGTCCGATCGTGGCGGCCTTTACCGCCACGGCGACCGAGCGCGTGCGCGCCGACATTCAGCAGATGCTCGGCTTGCAAAATCCGGCGACCGTGGTGACGGGCTTCGATCGCAAGAATCTCTACTTTGGCTGCGAGGAGATGGGCGACAAGGCCAAGACCGCCTGGGTGCGCGACTACGTGATCGCGCATTCGAGCGAGAGCGGCATCGTGTACTGCTCGACCCGCAAGACCGTCGACGCGCTGGCAGGCGAGCTTGCCGAGGCACTGGGTCCCAGCGGCATTCGCGTGGGTCGTTATCACGCCGGCATGGGCAACGACGCCCGTCGCCAGAGCCAGCGCGCCTTTATCGACGACGACATCCAGGTGATGGTCGCAACCAACGCCTTTGGCATGGGCATCGACAAGCCCAACGTGCGCTACGTAATCCACAACAACGTGCCCGAGAGCATCGAGGCCTACTATCAGGAGGCGGGCCGCGCCGGCCGCGATGGCGATCCGGCGAGCTGCCACCTGCTGTGGAATGGCAACGATTTCCGCATGCGCCGCTTTTTGATTGATCGCGGCGATGCGGCCGACGAGGCGCTCGATGACGAGCAACGCGCGTGGGCGCTCCAGAACCGCTACCGTCTGCTCAGCCAGATGGAGGGTTACTGCAACACCACCGGCTGCCTGCGCGAATACATGCTGCGCTACTTTGGCGACGAGGCCGCGGCCGAGCATGCGGCGGCGGGCGCGTACGGCGCGGCAGACGAGGCCGAGGGCTGCGGCAACTGCAGCAACTGCCTCACGCAGTTCGAGGTCGAGGACGTCACCGACATGGCTCGCGCCGCCGTGCGCTACGTTGCCACACGCCCCATGCGCTTTGGCAAGTCGCTGATCGCCGACGTGCTCCACGGCGGCAATACCGAGCGCATTCGCCAGATGCACTTGGACGAGGACCGCGGCTATGGTGAGCTGTCGAGCGAATCGGTCGGCCGCATTAAGGACATCATCGGCCAGCTGTGCGGCCGTGGCTACCTGGCCACCTCGCAGGGTCAGTATCCGGTGGTGGGCCTGGGCCCGCGCGCCGGCGAGGTCGAGGACGAGGCCTTTGCCTTTACCATTAAGCGCCGCGCGTCCAAGCGCAAGGCCTCAGCGCGCGCCCGTCGTGCGGTGGACCTGCTGCGCGAGGAAGCCGAGCTGGACCAGCGTCCGCGCGTGGGCGACGACGCCGAGCTGTTCGAGCGTCTGCGGGCACTCCGCAAGGAGATCTCGACCGAGCTCGAGATAGCGCCGTATATGGTCTTCTCCGACAAGGCCCTGCGCGGCATGTGCCGCCTGCGCCCGCAGACGCGCGACGAGCTTATCCAGGTCAACGGTATTGGTGAGAAAAAGGCCGACAGCTTTGGTGAGCAGTTTATGACGGCGATTGAAGAGTTTGAATCCGAGCACGCACGGGATGGAGCGTAAACTATGGCAACCGAGAGCAAAACAGAGCGTTCCGAGCGCGCCGAGGTGCCCGCCGTGCCGCTGTATCAGCAGGTTATGGACGACCTAAAGGGCGAGATCTCGCGCGGTGTGTATCCGACCGGCTCGCGCATTCCATCCGAGATGGAGCTCGCGAAGTCCTACGGCGTGGGGCGCATCACCGTGCGCCGCGCCATCGAGGAGCTGTCGCGCGCGGGGTATCTTAGCCGCCAGCAGGGGAGGGGTACCTTTGTGTGCGCTCCCAAGCTCAAGCGCAAGATTGTCCAGAAAGGCGATGTTCAGAGCTTTACCGATGGCTGCGTTGCAAACGATATGGTGCCGGGCGCGCGCCTGGTGTCGCGCACGGTGGTCGCGGCGACGCACGAGGATGCGGCATTCTTTGGCGTGGAGCCCGGCTGCGAGCTTATCGTGGTCGAGCGCGTGCGTACGGCCGACGGCGTCCCCGTCATGCTCGAGAACAACGCCTTTGTGCTTGCCGACCATCCGTATCTGCAAACACTGGCCGACGATGACCTTACCGACAATTCGATCTTTGCGCTTGTTGCCGAGCATTCGGGTCGTTCGCCGCTCAAATCCGATCCCTGCACGGTGGAGATTGCGCTTGCCGATGCTCAGGCGGCCCCGCTGCTCGAGGTTCCGATCGGCGAGCCGCTCTTCTACATGGAGGCGTACTTTACCGATTTTGATGAGCAGCCTCTGCTGCTCGGCCGCCAAAAGATCGTGGGATCGCGCTACGTGTTCGACATCTAACGTTCATAGATAGAACAACATAGAACAAATTTGCCGAAATGACTTTCCGAGCGATAGCTTGCGTGGTATAAATAGGACAACATAGAACGACCGCAGGTACGAGCTGTCGTCTAAAGTTGCCACACAAGGAGGAACATCAGTATGAACGCACATGATCTGGTTCAGGAAATCATAGAGCGCAAGGGCAAGATCGAGAACGTCTTTTGGATCGCCTGCGGCGGTTCGATGATCGACCTGATGCCGGCTAACGAGCTGCTCAAGCGCGAGGCCATCACGTTTACCTCGACGGTCTACACCGCGCGTGAGTTCTGCCTGATGGCCCCCAAGAGCCTCGGCGAGAAGTCGCTCGTCATCGCCTGCAGCCACAGCGGCAACACGCAGGAGGTCGTCGACGGCTGCGAGATGGCGCTGGCTGCCGGTGCCGAGGTCGTTGCCATGACCGACTGCGAGGGATCCAAGATCGATAGCGGCAAGTGGACCACCTGGGTCTATCCGTGGGGCGAGGGCGTGCCGCAGTCCGAGGTCCCGCAGGGTATCGGCGCTCTGATCGCCGCCGAGCTGCTCGACCAGCAGGAGGGCTACGAGGCGCTCGCTGACATGTACGAGGGTCTTAAGCAGATGGACGCGCTGCTGCCTGCCGCCCGCGAGAAGGTCAACGCCGAGCTGGGCGCCCGCTTTGCCGAGCTCTGCCAGCAGCACAAGTTCTTCTACATCCTGGGTTCCGGCCCCAACTTTAGCCAGACCTACGCCATGGCCATCTGCTCGCTTATGGAGATGCAGTGGCAGCACTGCTGCTACATCCACTCCGGCGAGTACTTCCACGGCCCCTTCGAGGCCACCGAGCCCGGCGTGTTCTACTTTGTGCAGCTCGGCGCGGGCGAGTGCCGCCCCATGGAGGAGCGCGCGCTTGCGTTCCTCAACACGCACACCGACACGATCATGGTGCTCGACGCGCTCGAGTACGGCGTGGGCGAGGTACCTGCCAGCGTGCGTTCGTTCCTAGAGCCGATCTTCTTCTATGCGATGAGCTGCGAGCTGCGCGCCGCCCGCGGCAAGGTCTTCGACCACAGCCCCGAGTTCCGCCGCTACATGGGCGTCGAGCAGTACTAAGTAACGGGAATTATCTTTTTTTGGCGGAGCGGGCCGCGCCGGGGGTTTCCGGCGCGGCCCGCTTGGGATCGCGCTTAGATTCACAAGGTTGCGGCAGTCGGTGCCCTACTTTGCGTCGTAGGCTTCGGCATCCCACCAGTCGAGCTGGGCGATGTTGTCGCGGATGTGCTGGCAACTCTTGTGGAAGCCCTCGAGCTCGTGCTCGGACAGGTCGAGTGTGTAGACCTCCTCGACGCCCTCGGCACCGATCACGCACGGCAGGGAGGTGAAGATGCCCTCCTCGCCATACTGGCCGGTCATGAGCGTGGAGGCGGAAAGCACGGCGTGCTCGTTGTGCAGCACGGCGGCGCAGACGCGCGCGGCGGAGTTGGCGACGGCGTACTCGGTGCACTGCTTGCCCTGGTAGGTCACATAGCCGCCCTTGCGCGCGAGCTCCTCGACCTCCATGTGGTCGAAGGCGTACTTGTCGGGGTTCTCGGCCTGAAGCTCAGTCAGGCTCTTGCCGGCGATGGTCGCGGCCTTAAAGGCGGCCAGCTGGCTAAAGCCGTGCTCGCCGATCATGCAGGCGTCGATGGACTTGGGGCTCACGCCGACCTTCTTGGAGATCTCGGTGCGCAGGCGTGCGGAATCCAGACCGCAGCCCGAGCCGATGATCTTCTTGGGATCGTAGCCGGTCAGGTGCCACAGCTCGGTGCACACGACGTCGCAGGGGTTGGAGATGCTCACGAAGATGCCGTCGAAGCCGGCGTCGACGATGCGCTTGGCAAAGGTGCGGGCGGCATCGGTGGTAAAGAACAGCTCACCGTCGCGGTTACCGGCGGCCAGTGCGACCTTACCGGCGGCGTTGACGATGACGTCGCAGCAGGCCAGCTCCTCGTAGTGGTCGTAGCAGTTGACGATCTTGGTGTTATACGGGACAAACGAAAGGGAGTCGCGCAGGTCCTGGACCTCGGACGTCACCTTGGCCTCGTTGATATCGCACAGGTACAGCTCATCGGCAATGCCCTGCATAAGCAGGCTGTTGGCGACATGTGCTCCTACGTGGCCCTGGCCGACCACACCGATCTTACGCGTCTGGTACATATGAGTATCCTTTCGGCCGAGTTTTTCGCGTTGAAACATTGTAGCGTCCTGCCGTTACTTTGCTAGGCTAAAGTGCAGCAGATTTTAGAGACATGCCTTAATTTCTACTTTTGGGGCGTTTTGGGCCGTTGGCGGCATCGCTGGGCGATGTGCTCGCGCGAATGGGGCCGCTCGTTGTACCATAGCTGCAACTGACTCGTAAGGAGCATCCATGCCCATTCGCATTCCAGACGCCCTCCCTGCCGCCGCGCAGCTCGAGAGCGAGAACATCTTTGTCATGACTGAGTACCGCGCGCTGCACCAGGACATCCGCCCGCTGCGCGTGCTCATCCTCAACCTCATGCCCACCAAGATCGCTACCGAGACGCAGATCATGCGCAAGCTCTCCAACACGCCGCTGCAGGTGGAGGTGGACCTGCTGCGTACCAAGACGCACGAGGCCACGCATGTGAGCGCCGGCCACCTGGAGACGTTCTACCGCACGTTCGATGACATCCGCGACATCCACTACGACGGCTTGATCATCACGGGCGCCCCGGTGGAGCAGATGCCGTTCGAGGAGGTCGACTACTGGCCCGAGCTCTGCCAGATCATGGATTGGTCCACCACGCACGTGCACTCTACGCTGCACATTTGTTGGGGCGCGCAGGCCGGCCTGTACCATCATTACGGTATCCAGAAGTACGACCTGCCGGCAAAGGCGAGTGGCGTGTTCGAGCATTATCTGGTGAAGCCGCAAAGCCCGCTGGTCCGCGGCTTCGACGACCGCTTCTATGCCGTACATTCGCGCAACACCGATGTGCGCCGCGAGGACGTGGAGGCCGAACCGCAGCTTGAGGTCGTGGCCGTGTCCGACGAGGTGGGCCTGTACATCGTCAAGTCGGTCGACAGCCGCCGCTTCTTTGTCTTTGGCCACCCCGAGTACGACACCGACACGCTGCGCCTGGAGTACGAGCGCGACGTGAAGCGCGGGCTCAACCCGGAGGTGCCGGCGCATTACTTCCCAAACGACGACCCCACGGCCGAGCCGCGCAACGTCTGGCGCAGCCAGGCTCAGCTGTTCTACACCAACTGGCTCAACTACTACGTCTACCAGACCACGCCCTACGACCTAGCCCGAGCCGGCGAGGAGCACTAGGCTGCCGAGAGACGCGCCGGCATTTAGGCGCTGATGATGTTGGGTAGCGGCAGGTCGTGGGCGTCGGTGGGAACGTGGTCGACGCGTTGCTCGTCAAAGGCGATGCCGACGACCTGGCATGTTGCCGAAAGCGTGGGCAGGTAGCGGTCGTAGCAGCCGCCGCCGTAGCCTAGGCGCGCGCCGGTGCGGTCGAAAGCCACGAGCGGCACGACAACCATGTCGAGCTCGGCGGCGGGCACGATGGGGCAGCGATTGCTGTCGATATCCGTAGCCGCGAAGGCTCGCGTGGGATGAGCGATAAACGGGGCCTTGGACGCATCGCCGGCAGAGACTGCCCGCATGCACATGCGCTGGCTGCATGCGGCGGCGTCGCTTGCCGATAGCATGCATGGATAGGCTACGCGCCAGCCACGCGCGGCGGCCGCGGCGGCAAACGCGGCGGGGTCGACTTCGGAACCCATGGCGGCATAGACGGCAACGGTGCGTTGGCCCGCAGTGCCGCTGGACTCCATCAGCTCAACAAGCCGCGCGCATACAACAGTAGACTTCGCCGTCCGAACATCCAAATCAAGAGCATCGCGCCGAGCAATCACCGCCCGCCGCAACTCAGCCTTATCCATCCCAGCCTCATCTCCCAAACCTACCA
>JAIHTM010000156.1 GCA_022713905.1 Collinsella sp. | reverse complement strand
GTACATAAGGAACGTCCCCAAGTGCCAAGGGTGTCCCGTTTGACTAGTCATTTAAGAACGTCCCCAATGACTAGTTGGATGGGGTCGGGGGCGGAGCTGGGGAGATAACGGATTTCTAGTTCTATGCCGAGCTTTTGCAGCTCTTTGAGGGAGGCGACATCTGCGCCGTCTACGGCGACTGCGGGCGTTATGGGGTGCTTGCCCTCCCCTACCTGCATATGGCCAATGCTGATCTTGGTGATCGGCACACCACCCTTAACCAGCGCGAGCGCATCTGCGGGTGAGGCCACCATGACCAGAATCCATTGACGCGGCGTTGCGGTATGAATGATATCGATGGTCCTTTGCACCGAGAAAAACCGTGTCCAAACGCCTTCTGGCGCCGCCACCCTCATGGGTGCCCATTGGCGCGAATCCGCCGCGATCTCATCGTTGACGATTAGGACAAGGTTGGAACCAGTCGCCTCGTTCCACAGCTCAATGTCTTGCCCGCAAATAAACCGGTCGTCGATGCGTGTGAGAAGAATCTTGGGTTGAGCCATGGCTGCCCCATTCTCTTTGAGACCCGTAAGAGCAAGACATCACGTCTCCAATATTAGTGCATTTAAAGTGAGAAAAGCCGTCAGAACACTTGCACGGATGTGCGATGTCCCGTATCATAGACAGCCGTTGACGCCTCGGTTGCGTCACCACATGGCCGCCAGCGTAGCTCAGTTGGTAGAGCACCGCTCTCGTAAAGCGGGGGTCACCGGTTCGAGCCCGGTCGCTGGCTCCATTGCACAAGATAGCCGCCTTCGGGCGGCTTTTTTGTTGCCGATTCGCCCACTCGGTGGACTTCGGATTTAATGCTTAGGGGGCGGGGATTTACCAAAGTGAAATTTTAATGAAAAGAAACCCAGCTGCAACAATTGCCATGGTGAGGGCTCGAATTGGTCATATAGATTTAAAATAGCCACGATACCTTCTCTTTTGCTGGAACGATATATCTATACAAGGTTGTGAGCGGAAAACAAAAATACGTCGATTGCTATCCGACAAACGGGTCTGGAATTGCATTCACCGGCATTTCGGGGCAGATTGATACACATGTACGAAAGGGAACCTATGTGGTGCGTTGGGTTGGAGCTGCTGCAGGCCCGATATGGATTGCGGTCTTGCGCCCCGATGTCCAAATAGGTTTCTCTCTAGACGGGAAGTTGCTCATGGACGTCATCTATGACGGAGATGACTGGGTCGATCATTATAGTTGGCGACTAGTCGGCTCGGATGACAATGGGGATGTGGTGTTTGATGGACTATGTCCAAAGCATCTCCATCCTTTTGTCTCGTCGTTAATTGAGAGTTCCGCTCGTGTTGCCCCCTACAGCTCGGCATCGCTTCATGATACGGACGTTTTGAAGACCATACGGGAATCAATTGACGATGGCACGATGAGCGGCCCGCTGTTTTCTCGGCTTGTGGGGCTAGATGAGATTGGCTCGAAACGACTGCTTGCGGGCGAAAAGGTGGAACTCACTTATCGGTCGATGATTTCAATCCTGCGGCTAGCCGATGTTCTTCGCAAATAAATGAGGCTTCCCTATTCAAAAACAGAAAACCCCGCTAAACGTGATTCCCCTAGGGAAACACGTTTAGCGGGGTCCTAGCGTGATTTCCCTAGGGGAATCACGCCATCAGACGAATAGCTCTGCCAGGCAGTTCGCTACTCCTCCCAGTAAGCATCTGCAAGCAGCTTAAAGCAGATCTTCTTGACCGGCTGTGCGCCATCGCCCGGGAACTCGAGCGTGGGCATATGAGGCTCGCCGGCAACGAACAGCGCGAACTTGTCGTCGGCAAGATCGCCGGCGATCGAAGTGTCGGAATCGACCAGATCGTAGTCGTCCTTCTCGTCAAACTCCTGGACCAGCGTCAGGCTGCCCGTGGCAACCTTAAAGGCCTCACGACCCTCGACATCGATCTGCAGGTCGTGATAGCGCTGATGCGTCTCGTAGTGGGCCTCGGCCTCGGGACGCGTCGTGGGAGCCATGACGTTCGCAAAGACCTTGTCGCCCAGAATCGGATGGCTGCCGACCTCGAGCTTCGCCGGATCGTTCTCCTCGAGCCAATCGATCAGCACGTCGAGGCCCTTGAGCATTCCGCGGTACTCCTCGATATCGCCCAATGCACCGTAAATCATCTAAATCCCCTCTCGGATCGTTTCTTTGGCGGCTACGCGATAAAAGCGTTACCGCCGCTGTTGCCGCCCACATACGTCTCGACCAGGGTAAGGTCGGGATTGAACACGACAGCGTCGGCGTCGCGCCCCGGCATAATGCTACCGCACTTGTCGTCGACTCCAACCACAAGCAAACGATGCCGGGTCCGTCACCCAAGCTCTTACAGCTCGGTCACGACAACGCCGTTGTAGACCTCGTTCCAACGGTCCATGACCAGATGGCCGGTCATGGGATCCATGGCGTTGAGCTTGCCGCAGGTGTTGGCGGTACGCAGCACCGTCTCGTCGTCTGCGCCAGCAGCAATGGCATGCGCAAAGCCAGCGACAGTGGAGTCACCAGAGCCCGTGGCGTTAACCGCAGGGATATCGGGCGTCTTTGCGCGGAACGCACGGCCGTTGTGGAAGCCAACGGAGCCGGCAGCGCCCATGGACACGACGACCCAGGGGATATCGGAGAAGCGGGCATCAGAAGCGAGCGCGGCGCGGAGTTCGTCCACATCGTCGGTGGTAAAGCTCGTGCCCAGAAGGCCGTTGATCTCGGTCAGGTTAGGCTTGACCAGCTCGGGTTTAATTTCGGACTTAAGGGCGGCCTCGAGCGAAGCACCCGAGGTATCGAGCAGCACCTTGGCGCCGGCGTTCTCGGCAATGCCCGTGATCTTGGCATAGTAGTCTGCCTCGACACCGCGGGGCAGCGAACCCGAAATGGTGACGACGTCGGCCTTGCCCGCAAGCTCGGTAAACTTGGCGGTAAAGGCATCGAGCTCCTCGGAGGCAATTGTCGGGCCGCTCTCGAGCAGCTCGGTCTGGTTGCCGGCGTGGAGGATGTTGAGGCAAATACGGGTCTCGCCCTTGATGGGCACAAAGTCGTTGTTAATACCGTTGGCGTCCATGAGCTCGGCCATGTAGGCGCCCATGTGGCCGCCGAGCAGACCGGTTGCCACAACGTCGTCGCCCAGCTGACCCAGTACACGGGCCACGTTGAGGCCCTTGCCGCCGGCGGTCTTTTCGGGCGTCACACGGTTGACGTCGTCGATAATGAGCTCATCGAGCTGATAGCGCGTATCGACAGACGGGTTCATCGTAACGGTGAGGATCATTTTTAGCTCCTTATCTCGCAGGCTCCTTATGCCTCGCGATACGAGTCGACAAAACGGAATTACAGAATCTCAATCGTGAACGAGCGAACGACGGTCTCCTTGGGCTTGGCGACAAGGCAGCCGCGCTTATGCTCAAGCACGTCGTCCTCATCGGAGCAGGTCGAAAGGCCGCCCCAGGGCTCAACCGCCACAAAATCGCCCTCGGGCTTGCTCCACACAATGAGATATGGGAAGTCCTCAAAGCTCAGGCGGACGCCCTTGTCCTCGCCTTTTTTGGAAAGCGTGACCTGACGGCTCTCGAGCACGTCAAAGATGGTCTCCGCAAAATCGAAGAGCTCATGTGACAGAGGCAGCGTCTTTCCCACCATGGGGTTCTTGGAGCGATTGGTCACGTCAATCAAGCCAGTCGAGGGAACGGCGGTGCAGAGCTCCGCAGCCTCGTCTTTCTCAAAGCGCAACTCGTAGTCCGTATAGGCCTCGCCCTCATCGTGCGGACACCTAAAGCCGGGATGACCGCCAATAAAGAACGGCATGTCCTCGGTTCCCTCGTTGGTCACCTCATAGGAGACGCGCACGGCATCCCCCTCAAGCGTATAACGAGCGACAAGCTTAAACGGGTACGGATAATCGCTCAGCAGTGCGGCGTTATCCTCCGAAGCCAGGCACATCGCCAGCTCGTTCTCGCTCTGGCTCAACAGTTTCCACTCCTGCTTGCGCGCAAAGCCGTGGCGGGCGAGCTTCACGTGATGCCCGGCAAACGTCATGGCGCTACCATCGCGCAGGCCTCCGCAAATCGGAAAGCAGACCGGCGCCTGGCCGGACCACACTGCAGGATCGCCCTGCCACAAGTACTCTCGACCTCCGGCCTCAATCGAGGTAAACGAACCACCAGCCGTGGACACCGTAATAGAAATCGAATCGTTGGAGAGAGCGTATTCCATTGCCCATCCTTTCGAACAACTGCTTTTTGCTCGCAAGAACCCGTCTCGGCCCTGACCAAAGGACAAACCCGCACACTCATCGATACGTCCGGTATCCCAGCCATGCAACGGGGTACCATACAGACATTGATGCAATTACAGCTGAAAGGCCTTCTTATGCGAACCATCATCCTCTACGCCTCGCGCCATCACGGCAACACGAAAAAGCTCGTGGACGCCATCGTCGAGGCGCACCCCGAGATCGATACCCTCGATGTAAAGACGCTCGGCAAAAACGAGTATCCCGACCTGCACGAATACCATCTGATCGGCGTCGCCACGGGCATTTATTACTCCGAGATCGACAAGGACATGGCACGCGTGCTCACTAACGTGCTGCAGCCGCAGGACAAAGTGTTTGGCCTTATGACCTATGGCGGCAAAAACAAGTGGTACGGCAAGGATATCGATGGCATCTGCCGCATGAGGCAGGCTATCTTTATGGGTGTCTACGGCTGCCCCGGCTTTGATACGTGGGGGCCGTTCAAGCTCACCGGCGGTGTCCAAAAGGGACACCCGACCGCTGAGGAAATTAAGGGCGCCGTCGACTTCTTCGACAAGATTGAAGACGAGTATGGCGATATCATCGTCGAAGAGTATGCCAAACGCGAGAAGCGCCTGGCATACGAAAAGGAGCACCCTGCGGGAGGCCTGGTAGCCGGCGTCAAGCGCACGGCAAAGAAGATCGCTAACAAGCTGTAACTGTTAAGGTGCTTTTGAGCGTTAAGCCATACGGCGGGTCCGAGCAAATTCGGGCCCGCCGTCTTTTTCTGTCGTTACTCAGTAAATGCGTTGCCGACGCTCTGACCGCCAACATACGTCTCGACGAGGGTGAGCTCGTGGTCGAACACGACAAAGTCGGCGTCGCGACCCGGCATAATGCTGCCGCACTTATCCTCGATGTGCGCAGAGCGGGCCGGCACCTCGGTTGCCATGCGAATGGCGATATCGGCGCTGGCGATGCCCCAGTCGACAATGTTCTTGACGCCCTGGGCAAGCGTGAGCACCGAGCCGGCGATACTCTTGCCGTCGGCGAGCCAGCACAGGTTGTCCTTCATGATGACATCCATGCCGCCGCTGGTGTAGCTGCCCTCGGGCATGCCGCCGCAGCCCAGGCAATCGGTAATGAGCACCGTATGCCGCCAACCCTTGGCCTGCAGCAGCGCCTTGATGGCGGCAGGATTCACGTGCTTGCCGTCGCAGATAATCTCGGCGTACGTCTCGGGAGTGGACATAGCGGCACCCACGACACCGGGCTCGCGGTGGTGCAGGCCGCGCTGGCCGTTATAGGTGTGCGTAAAGCAGCTAGCGCCGGCGTTGATGGCAGCGACGCACTCATCGTAGGTGGCATCGGAGTGACCGATGCTGGTCACGACACCCTTGGCGTTCAGCGCAGCAGCGTAGGCAGCGGCACCGTCGCGCTCGGCGGCCATGGCACTCTTGACGATGCGCCCACCGGCAGCCTCCTGCCACTGGTCGAAGACTTCCTCGGAGGGATCGATCAGATAGGCGGGGTTCTGCGCACCCACGTGCTTCATCGTAAAGAAGGGACCCTCAAGGTAGATGCCCTGGATACGAGCACCGCAGAAGTCGGGGCCGCGGCCCTCGTCGGCCTGAGCGATAGCCGCGCAGGCATCCTTGATCTGCTCAACGCCGTCGGTAAACGTGGTGGGCAGCCAGCTGGTGGTACCGCGACGGGCGAGCTCGGTCGAGCTGATATCGATGCCCTCGGGGTCGTTATCGGTAGTCGAGTGGTTATAGAAGCCGTGGATGTGGGTGTCGACCATGCCCGGCGCGATCCACGAACCCGTGTAGTCCTTAATCTCGCAAGAGGGCTCATCGGCCTGCCAGGCGCCAAAGACGCCGTCCTCGACCATGAGATAGCCGCCCAGCTGCGGGCCTGCCGGCAAGAAGAACTTGTCAGCCTTAATTGCGTACGTGCTCATATGCACTCCTTGCTTCTAAAGCAGTTGACCGTGGTGATGCTTATACCCAGCTCACCTAAAAA
>JAIHTM010000155.1 GCA_022713905.1 Collinsella sp. | reverse complement strand
AGCCCACACTCACGTCCATCGACTTCGCGGGGGCCTGGTAGAGCTCGAACGTCACATCGCCCGAACCGACCTCGGCATTCAGGGTATCGGTCACGGTGCCCGTAAACTCAACGTCTCCAGAGTCCAAAGTCAGGTTGAGGTCATGACACGCAATGCCCGCGACCGTCAGGTCACCCGATCCTACATTCGCTGTAATGCCCACCATGTTATCGGCAACTTCGCGCGGCAGCTCGACGGTAACCGTGCGGTCAATGGCGCGCTCGTCATCGCAATCGAACTGGCGAATCTTGAGTGTAGAGCCCTCGATCTTAACCAGATTCTGAGTGGCGGCATCGGAAGCAGACGCCCCCTTTGCAACGCGCCCGCTTTCGATGACACGTACCGGTCCGCCAGAGACACGTTTAACCTCGACCGTCCCCGACGTCACATCCAAGTCGAGCGATTGGAACGCGTCTTCGTCAAAAGTCGTGCTCGAAAGCTGCTGAGGCCGAGCGGAATAGTTCCCGCCATCCAAAAGATCGTCCTCGTCAACCGCATCGTCCATACCAGAGAAGCCGGATACAACATCGTCGAGATCCCACGGGCCATCAAAATGAATCAAAGTCCGCGAAATGCCAAAGACAAGCCCGATGATGAGCACAAACGCTCCGATGCCAACGCCCAAGCGTACCTTGGATTCATGCGAAAGCTTCATCATTCATCACTCTCTTTGGCAATCGGCTCAGCGGTAGTCGCGGTAGCCACGTCAGCATCAGATTCCGCAGAAGTATCCTTCCCCTGGGCCTTGACCGCCACCGACGCCGAACCAACCTGAATATCCCCGCGCGCCCAATCGCCATCGAGCGCACGCGCCACCCAGTGATAGATGGGAATCGTAAAGAAGATCAGTGCGGCAAAGGGGCCGGCACCAAACAGGAACATCAGCAAAAAGAACAGCAGCCAGCACACGGCCCAATACGGGAACGACTGGAACGGGCCCTTCACCGGAGTCGAGCCAACTGCGCTGCCACTCGTCGCCTGCGCCGTAGCGGCATTGGCGGCCTGCGCACTCCAGCTTGCCGCTTGCGCCGCCTTGGCGGCGGCGTCACTCGCCTGTGTTGCCGCCTCGGTGGCACGTGCCGCCGCCTCATGGGTACGGGCGCGATCTGCCGCCTCGGCCTCGCGCTGACGGGCACGGTCCTCGTTCTCAAACTCGATATCGTCCTCAATCTCATCGCTCGGATTGAGCAGCTCGTCCAAGCTCACACCATAGAGCTTGGCGAGCGAGATCAGGTTCTCGGTATCGGGCGAGCTCTCCGCGCGCTCCCATTTACTGACTGCTTGGCGCGACAGTCCCAGCTTTCGTGCCAGCCCTTCTTGGCTAAAACCCTTGCTGCGACGAAGGTCGGCGAGCCGCTGCGCAGTTTCTACATTCATGGTTCCTCCTATGTGATGCCAGCCGTGCCGCCGGACCGTTTTTCTTCTTAAGGCGCCTTGCACAGTTAAAAATCTATCCGCCACCGCCAAAAGCATGCCACCTATTCTAGTGAGATTTTTGACAACCGTCGGTTGCGGGTGCATATGAGCTGCGGAAATGTGTCCAAACAAAGCAATGACCCGTAGCTTGGTTGTCCCCGTTGCGGCGTTAACGGTAGTATGGTCGTACTGTTAATTCCGCACCGCCAACGGAGGGAGTTCCGCGCCGTGAACCGCGATTTCGCCTCATCGCTCATCCAGCTCAACAACACGTTCTATCGCGAGCACTCCGCCTCCTTCTCCGATACGCGCCAGGCCCCGTGGCCCGGCTGGGTGCGCACCATGGACATCGCGCTCGAACAGCTCGATGTCGCCACGATTGAGCATCCCGTCCGCGTCTTCGATCTCGCCTGCGGCAATATGCGATTCGAGAACTTTGCCGCCGGCGGCGCACTTGCCGCCAAGGGCGTCGACGGCGCAAACCCCTCGGCAGATGCCAGCTGCCCGTTTGAGTTCTATGGTGTCGACTCGTGTCAGGATTTGGCTATCGATGCGCACGGTCACGCCCTGCGCATTCCCAACCTGCACTTCCAGGAACTCGACGTGCTCGATGCCCTTATGAAGCTCAACCCCGCCGAGACACCCGACGTGCTTTTCGACGCCCCGCTCGCCGACATCTCGGTCTGCTTTGGTTTTATGCACCACGTGCCGTCGTGCGAGTACCGCGTACGCGTGCTCGACGCCCTGGTGCGCCAGACGCGCCCGGGCGGCATCATCGCCATCAGCTTTTGGGAGTTTATGAACGACGAGCGCATGGCGCGCAAGGCCGTTCGCGCCGAGGCCCGTGCCGAGCTCACCCCGCCGTTTGAAGGTTACGATTCCGCGCAGTTTGAAGCCGGCGACCACCTCATTGGCTGGCAAAACGACCGCCACGCCTACCGCTATTGCCATCACTTTGACGATCAGCAGATCACCGACCTGGTGCGCGGCGTCCGAACGTTCTACAAGAGCGGCGAGGTCCCCGTGCGCGAGCTTGAGCGCTTCCATGCCGACGGTCGCAGCGGCGAGCTCAACCGCTATGTGATCCTCAAGCGCCTGTAGGCATCGACGACTCGCCGCCGAGCCGCGCCGCATCTTTTGGGTAAGCTATGCCCATCCGTTTTCCAACCCACCGACGGAACGCGCAGCCACGCGTTCCATACGTATGACCAGGGAGCCTCATGGGAGCCGTCCACGTTCGCACGCCCAAGAACTTTGTGCTCGAGGAGCGCCTGGAGCGCTACGCCGATGCGATTGAGACGAGCCCCGAGGCCTATGCCGGAGATTGGCGCGAGGCTTGCGCGCCAGTTGGCAGCAAGCCCTTCGAACACCTTCACCTGGATCTTGGCTGCGGCAAGGGAACGTACCTTGTAGAGCGCGCGGCCCACGAGCCAAACGCCCTCTTTATCGGCATGGACCAGGAGCCCATCTGCATCGCCTATGCCGCGCAGAAAATCTGCGAGCAGGAGCTGTCCAACGCGCTCGTCCTGCCCCGAGGTGCCGCATCGCTGCCGCAGCTGTTTGCCGCAGGCGAGCTCGATGCCATCACCTTCAACTTTCCCACGCCGCAGCCCAAGGCCAAATACGCCAAAAAACGACTCGTCCATGTCGACCATCTGATGCTCTACCGCCCGCTCTTTGCAGCCGGCGCCACCGTCACGCTGCGCACCGACAGCAAGCCACTGCGCGACTACGCCCTAGGACAGTTTGCCGCAGCCGGCTACGACACGCTTTGGGTAAGTGACGACGTGCGCCGCGACCATCCCGAGCATCCCGAGACCGAATATGAATGCCGCACGCGCGAGATGGGTGCCGTCGTCTATGGCATTTGCGCCACACCCGGCGCACGGCCCAGCGATGAACAGCTCGCGGCGGGCCGTGCGCAGGAGCAAAGTCTTGCCTGCTACCTGCCCGAAAACCTCGATGAGCTCGCCTATGTACCCCTGGGCATGGAAGAGGCCGTTGAGAACTTTAAAAACCGCGCCCGCAAGGGCAAAAAGCGCCTGCCTCAGGAACGCTAGTACCGCGCGCCCATTTCCTGCATTTTCTTGCCTGCGAACGCATCGATGCGACGCTACGCCATAATAGTTGGCGGACAAACGCGAGAGAAAGCAACCACATGGCACAGACCACGACAGACACCACCGCCAGCACCGTTTCCGGCGCCGGAGCCGCCAGCTCATTCTCGGGCGGCACGGGAACCGAAGCCGAGTTCGGTTCGCTCGGCGCGCTCTCCCCCACCTGGTGGGAGCCCGAGGATGGCAGTGAGCCCGAACCGTGGCTCACGCCCGATCAGGCCTTCGAACGTTTCTTTGAATGGACGAGCGATCGCGGTATTGAGCTGTGGGACCACCAGGAAGAGGCCCTCATGGATCTAGCCGCCGGTGACCATGTCATTTTGGGAACACCGACCGGATCGGGTAAATCGCTCGTCGCGCTGGGAATGCTCTTTATGGGCATGGCGCAGGGCAAGCGCTGCTACTACACGGCTCCTATCAAGGCTCTGGTCAGTGAGAAGTTTTTCGACCTTGTGCAGGTGCTCGGCCGCGATAACGTCGGCATGATCACCGGCGACACGCACATCAACACCAAGGCGCCCGTCATCTGTTGCACGGCAGAAATCCTTGCCAACGACGCACTGCGCGAGGGCGAAGATGCCGATGTTGGCTGCGTCGCCATGGACGAATTCCACTACTTTGCCGACCCCGATCGCGGTTGGGCCTGGCAGGTGCCGCTGCTCACCCTGCCCCACACACAATTCATGCTCATGAGCGCCACGCTCGGCGATGTCACTGCCATCGCCGCCTCGCTCGAGGAGCACACCGGCGCTGCTTGCGACTTGGTTGTCGACGCCCCGCGTCCCGTTCCGCTGAGCTACGACTATGTGACGACCTCCCTCGAGGGCACGGTCGAGCTCGCCATGCGCCGCGGCGAGGCCCCGCTCTATATCGTGCACTTTAGCCAGGATGCCGCCCTTGCGACGGCACAGTCGCTCGCCAATTTTGGCATCGCCAGCAAGGAGCAACGCGAAGCCATCAAAGAAGCGGCAAAGGGAACGAGCTTCTCCACGGCCTTTGGCAAGATTCTCAAGCGCTTGCTCGGATGCGGCGTCGGCGTGCACCATGCTGGCATGTTGCCGCGCTATCGCCTGCTGGTCGAGCGCCTGGCGCAGCAGGGCCTGTTGCCCGTCATCTGCGGCACCGATACGCTCGGCGTCGGCATCAACGTACCCATCCACACCGTGGTGCTCACCGCGCTCACCAAGTTTGACGGCTACAAGATGCGGCGTCTGCGCGCCCGTGAGTTCCATCAGATCGCCGGTCGCGCCGGTCGCTCGGGCTTTGACACCGAGGGTATGGTCATCGCCGAGGCCCCGGAGCACGAGATCGAGAACGCCAAGCTCATGGCCAAGGCGGGCGACGACCCCAAAAAACTCCGTAAGATTAAAAAGAAAAAGGCCCCCGAGGGCTTTGTCACCTGGAACAAGCAGACCTTTGAGCGCCTGATCGAGACGCAGCCCGAAACGCTCAAGCCGCGCCTGCGCATCACACACTCCATGGTGATTAGCGTGGTCGAGCAGGGCGGCGACGCTCGCACCCGCGTGCACGACCTCATCGAGACAAGCCTGCAAACACCCGAGGAAAAGGCAAAGCTCGATGAGCGTGCCGACGAGATCTTCGCCACGCTCATCGACTCCGGCGTCGTCGTGCGCACCGAGGTGCCGCCCGCACCCGACGCTCCGGCTGACGCCGCGCCGGACATCGACTACGCGCTGACGGTCGACCTGCCCGAGGACTTTGCGCTCGACCAGCCGCTCTCGCCGTTTTTGCTTGCCGCGCTGGAGTTGCTCGATCCCGAGAGCGAGACCTATACCATGGATCTAATCTCAATGGTCGAGGCAACGCTCGAGGATCCCAAGCAGGTGCTGCGCGCACAGGAGCGCGCCGCACGCGATCGCGCTATGGCCGAGATGAAGGCCGACGGCATCGAATATGAGGAGCGCTTGGAGCGCATTCAAGACGTCACGTACGAAAAGCCGCTCGAGGATTTGCTCGACGCCGCCTTTGACAAGTACTGCCAGGAAGTACCCTGGGCAAACGACTACCAGCTCTCTCCCAAGAGCGTCCTGCGCGATATGCTGGAAAGCGCGAGCGATTTTAAGGGCTACATTCAAAAGCTCGGCATCGCCCGCTCCGAGGGCATTTTGCTGCGCTACCTGGCAGAAGCCTATCGTTCACTCGACCGCACCGTGCCCATCGAGAAGCGCGACGAGCGCCTGCGCGACATTATCTCGTGGCTGGGCTTTGTGGTGCGCTCGGTCGACTCGAGTCTGGTGGACGAGTGGGAGAACGCCGGCAACCCCGCTGCACTCGACGCCGCACCGCCGCAGGGCATCGACGAAGTCGTGGCAGACCGCCGTGGCTGTACCCTGCTGGTGCGCAACGCACTCTTCCGCCGCGTGGCCCTTGCAGCCCGCGAGCACGCGCGCGATCTGGGCGAGCTCGACGAGGACTGGGGCATGAGCGAGGTCCGCTGGCAAAAGGCGCTCGACGCCTATCACGAGCAACACGAGGAAATCCTCACCAACGGCGACGCCCGCAGCGCCGCGATGTTTACCATCGACGAGAGTGACGAGAAGCCCGATCATGTGTGGCACGTGCACCAGATTTTTGCCGACGAGGACGGCGACCACGACTTTGGCATCATGGGCGATGTCGATCTGGACGCCACGCAAGACGGCGGCGAGGTCATTTTCAAAAACTACCGCGTCGGCTTTATCGAGGACCTGCTCGAGGACTAGCCGAACAGAATGGGACGAAACGAAGCGGGG
>JAIHTM010000154.1 GCA_022713905.1 Collinsella sp. | reverse complement strand
TTGACGGATTGGAGCACCTGCCAGGCGGAGACCAGCTCCTCATGATTGGAGAGCATGTCCGCGCATGTGGACACCAGACGGTTGCCGTTGCGTGCCAGGGAATACCGGACGGCGGGAACGCCCAATCGCATGCAGAGCTTCGAGGCGATGACCTCGTTCATCGGCTCCTGGCCAGTACGGCCCGACTTGACGAGCAGCCTCCTGCCGGTGGCCCTGTCGATCGTCCAGCGTTTGGGAAGGTCGCCGCCAGTGGACACGTCGGGAGCGTTGAGGCTGATGTCATGGGACGACGAGTACGAGGTGAGCAGGATCTCGCCCAGCGCCTCGTCGAAGGGATTGTCGAAGAAATTGATGTCCTTCCATTCGGCCGGATCGTCCTCACGTTTGACCCAGTACTGGTCCGACAGGCTCAGCCCGTAGGTCCGATCGAGCAGCTCCCCGGTCGATGACGCACCAAGCGATTCGAGCACACGGCGAATTCCGTCACGGGTGGAGGGAATGGCGCGGGACCTCCACCATTCGTCGATCCTCTTGGCGTACAGCGCGCTCTTGCCGTGCGTGGTGAACTCCAGGGGCAGGCGATTGGGGTCAAGGACCTCGCCAGAGGAGCACGCGCGGCCGGACGCGGGATCGTATTCGAATGCGAGGACCGGATGGTCCCCGCACATGATCAGCTTGCGTGGCATGCTCCCCCTTCCTTTCTGACTCGGCGTTTCAGAAAATAAATTCTACAGGCGCGAATCGAACGTGGGTGCGGCGGCCCGTTTCATGGCGCGGCGCTCGGCCCTGGTTGGCCGCTCGAGAATCCACTCGGCGAGCATACGGATGAGGATGGATGCGACGATCACGCCGATGGATCCCCAGAAGCACGGGACGAAGTCCGATTTAGAGTGGTCGGTCCAGAACCAGGCGATCAAAGCGAGCATCAGTGCCAGGCCGGCGGCCAGGGCGGCGAGCTTGTGGAACACGAGGGCGAGCGTGCGGATGGGATGCGTGACCAGTCCCACCGCCAGCGCGACGACGACGAGCAGTGCGACGATGCCCGCACCGATGACGGCGACGCCCAAGTATATCGCGAGCATATAGAGTCCGAACATGATCGGTCCTTCCTTCTCTCTTTTCTAGTCCGTTTCTTCGGGCAGGTAGGTGTAGTCGACGGCGACGCCCTCCGCCTCGAGCAGCACGGCGGCCTCGCGCACGGCGGCGGCGCGCCGTTTCGCGGACGCCTCGGCCTTGATCCAGTCGGGCAGGTCGGAGACGCGCGAGAACGAAAGCGTGGCCCGCTCCTCTCCTCTGTGCCGTTCCACGATGGCCGCGACGGCGCGCCTGTGTTCGGCGAGATAGTGTTCGAGCATCTCCCGCATCCTTTCCGAGGGTTGGATCCGGTATTTCTCCGACTCGTATTTCTTGACCATGTCCACGGTGAGGTTCGCGAGCACGGCCACGTCGTGCTGGGTCATGCCGATGCGTTCGCGCGTCGCGCGTATCCACGCCTTGGACTCGCTCCAATCCCCTTCCGCCATGATCCCTCCTGGATATTAGAAAGCCGGGTTCGCCCGCGCGAACCTCGATTATACTTTTAGTATAATCGGTGTTTTCGGCAGGGCGGACCCGGCGTTTCCCGGTTTCGTCACTCGGTCGGGGTCGGCGGGTTGTCGCCGGCGTTGGCCTTACGCTGCTGGTCGAGCATTTGCTGCTGGATCAGGACGCTGTTGGTCTGGGCCGCGTACTGTTTCTGGGTCATGTCCATGCTCTCCTGGTGGCGTTGCCCTTCGACGTCGGCGAAGACGAGCTGCTGGATCGCCTGCGCGAGCTGCATGAGCTTGGCCTTCTTCAGGATGGACACCTTGACGGTGTTGCGGCCGCCGGCCTGGTTGACGAAGTCAAGCTGCGCGTTCATCGTGTTCGCCAGGTTCGCGGCGGCGAGCACGAGGAACAGGATCCCCACAAGCGCGCTGTCCTTCATGCAGGCGAGACCCGCGATGAGGAAGATGTTGGTGTCCACGGACGCGATGTTGCGCAACGGGATCGTCTGTGTGGACGAGCCGAGCGGGATTACGCCCAGGAGGGTGTTCGGGCTCTTGCACTGCACTCGCATGCTGCTCGCGGCGATGCTGGTCTTGAACCAGAACAGGATCACCGACGGACTGAACCGGTCGCCGGTGATGTTGGTCTCTTTAGTCTCCTTTCTCTAGTGTTTATTGCCGAAGTCGAAGATGACGCCGCGATCCTTGTCGACGACGAGCGAGGCGTCGAATTTGCTGCCCTTCTTCGAGGTGAAGCCCTTCAGGCTGACCTTCCGGCCGGCGAGCAGCCGGCGTATGGCGGAGTCGGTGACGGTTTTGCCGGCTACGGTCGTCCAGGCGCGCCAGCCGCATCCTTCCGTGGTCCTCCATGTGCCGTCGGATTGTTTCTCGCGCCGGTTGGTGGAGCATTGGAACACCTTGCCCGTTTTGATGACGGGCTTGCCGCAGCGTGGGCATGGGCCGAACGACTCCGTGTTCCGCGTCTTCGTCTGCACATGGTCCTGCCGGACGGCGGACCGCGCGTCGGCCGGGATGCGCACGGCGAGGTCGCGGAACTCCGTTTCGACCTGCGCGGGGTCAGCGTGGTTGTGCTCGACCTCCGAGAGTCGTCGTTCCATGCCGGCGGTCAATGCCACGTCCTTGAGCTTCGTGGCGACCACGTCGATCAGGGATCGTCCCTGTTCGGTGGAGCGAAGCTGCTTGCCCTTGCGGTCCACGTATCCGGAGTGGACGAGCTGTTCGATGATGTTCGCCCTGGTGGCGGGCGTGCCGATGCCTCCCGAGTGGGATTCGTCGTCATCCAGGGCGGCCTTGAGTTCCTTGTCCTCCACCCAGCGGCTGGCGTGCTCCATCGCGGCGAGCAGCGTCGCCTCGGTGAACGGCTTCGGCGGCTTCGTCTTTCCCTCGGACAGTGTCGCACCGTCCTGCGGGACCGGCGCGATGAAGACCCCGTCGGTGAGGTTGACAGGGATGATGTTGCCCGCGGTCTCGTCGGTGTCATCCTGGTCTTCCTGCGGGGCGGCATGCTCGATGGCGTGCCATCCGGGCGAGACGGGCTGGTCGGAACGGCTGGTGAAGCGGCATTCGCCTTCGGGCAGAAGGCGGCCTTCGTCCGGATGCTTTTCGCACCAATGCGGGTCGATGTTCGCGACGACGTTCGTCACGTCGTGCACGTAGTCGTCGCCCACGGCCTCCCACATGCGGCGTGCCACGCGCGTCAGCACGAGGCGTTCGTCATCGCCGAGTTCGTCGAGCGCCGCCTTGTCGGCCTGCATGGTGGGAAGGATGGCGGTGTGTCCGGCGACCTTCGCGTCGTTCACGGTCAGTTCGAGTCGCGGCCGTTCCGGTTTCGCGGACGGTTCGATGAAGCCGGTGACGAGCCGGTCGCCTTCGGCGAGGCCGCGCAGCGTGTCCAGGTCGTCGTGGGTGATGTACCGCGAGTCGGTGCGGGGATACGTGGTCAGACGCTTCTCGTAGAGCGACTGGAGCGCCGTGAGGGTGCGGGCGGCGGTCAGGCCGTGCAGTCTGCTCATGTCCTTCTGCAATCCGGTCAGGTCGTACAGGCTCGGTGGGGCGTCGTGCTGCTGCTTGCGTTCGGCCTTGAGGATCTGGAAGGCGAAATCGTCCGAGTTGACGATCCGCAGCAGCGTCTCGGCGTTCTCCCCCTTGTCCAAACGTTCGCCGGTCAGCTTCCATCCGCCCATCGGGGCGACGACCTTCCAGTACGGTCGGGCCACGTGGCCGGCGATTTGCCGGTCGCGGTCCACGATCATGGCGAGCGTGGGCGTCTGCACGCGGCCGACGGTGAATCTCGCGTTGTAGACGAGCGAATAGGCGCGCGACGCGTTCATCCCGATCAGCCAGTCGGCCTTCGCGCGGATCATCGCCGAATCGGCGAGTCCCTGGTATTCCATCTCGTCCTTCATGGACGCGAGGGCGCCGCGGATGGCGTCCTCCTCCAGGCTCGCGACCCACAGGCGTCGCATCGGCTTGGAGACTCCTACATGCGCCACGATCCTGCGGAAGATGGCCTCGCCCTCGCGGTCGGGATCGCACGCGTCGACAAGCATGTCGATATCGCCGCGGCGCATCAGTCCCGCGACGACCTTGTACTGGCGGTCCGCGCCCTTGTCCCGGCTGACCTTCCATTGCCAGTCGGGTGTCGGGTCGATGGGCAGCGTGTCGAGGCTCCACTTTCCCCAATCGTGATTCTTGTATTCGTCGGGCGCGGCCAGGTCGACGAGGTGGCCCTGCGCCCAGGTGACCAGGTCGCCGCCGACCTGGATGTAGCCGTCGTGTTTTTCCGCGTGCCCGCCGACCGCCTGGGCGATCGCCTGGCCGACCGAATGCTTCTCGGCGATGATCAGTCGCATCTCGCATCACGTCCGATCATCAGTAGTTGCCGGACGCCCATGCGGGCCGTCCGTCGTCCGAGGTGTCGGGTTCGGCTGCGGCCTCCTGCGGGGCGGTCTCGTCGTCCGCCGCCTGGACGTCGGATCCGGTCGTCTCCGGATCCGATTCGGCGACGGTTTCCCGTTCGGGTTCGGCGGGCGGGGTTTTCCTTCCGGCCGGCGCGGCGACGAGCTCGCCCTTAGCATCGAACGCGACGTTCTTCTCCGTTCCGGTCATCGCCAGCTTGTCCGCGATCATCGTCCGGCTCATGCCGGGGAACGCCTCCTCGAATTGCCTCGCCGCGTCGCGCAGCACCTGCGCGCTTTTGCGGAAATTGTCGAGACGGCTGTCGAACTTCTTCGCCGCCGCCTCCTTGCGCTTGAACGACTCGCGTTCGTCGCGCAGGAAGTCGTCCACGTAATCGGATGCCATGGTCGTGTTCCTTTCCTTTATCGAGATCCGGCCCATGCCGGCTATGAACCATGCTCCCGCCATGTGGACGGCTCCGGTTTGGACAATCGGCTCCGCCAGGATCACGCGGACGTGATCCTGGCGGAGCCGAGGAAACGGAGCGGCGGCATGGATGCCGCGCTCTGCCACTGCCAACCCTTCCTGTATTTCCAGGCGTCGCCTGGAAGGGAATGGTTGGCCGGCCATGGTTCATCATCGCGACACCGCGCCCGTGTCTTCGGGCCTGCGTGTTCCATGCTCCGTCTCGGGAAGGGCTTCGCCCGATTCTCCCTCGACGGGCACGGCCCACGCGTCCTCCGCCGCGCGGCGGCGCCGCAAGGCTGCCCCATGTCCGGCGAAAGGAAACGCCGGCGGAACCAAGGAGGAA
The DNA here is from genome assembly GCA_022713905.1 of Collinsella sp. Lineage (GTDB taxonomy): Bacteria > Actinomycetota > Coriobacteriia > Coriobacteriales > Coriobacteriaceae > Collinsella. The sequence continues at coordinate 1,070 of JAIHTM010000154.1, read as the reverse complement.
CCATGGAAAAGAAATCAACCGACCTTCAGCACGTCGTGTTCGAGACCGAGGAGGCGGGGCGCGTCGAGGCGATGTGGAGCAGTCTGCGCCTCAACGGCCAAGATGTTCCGGACGGGTGGCACCGCTACGCCGTCAGGGGCGGGGACGACGGATGGGAGCCGTGCAGCATCGAACCGTTCGTGTGGGTGAACCACACCGCCGACATCATCACGCCCGTCGACCTCGAGCTCGACAAGCACGACCGGATGCTCACCATCAGGGACTGGTGGTTTGACGACGAGCCGTTCCCGGCCGAGTGACGGGCCGGGAACGATGCCGCCCGCACGACGCGGGCGGCGCCTCCAGCGGCCAGAGGACAGCTACCGTCCTCTGGACTCCAATATCCTAGAATGGAATACAACGAGAGCCAGGAGGCGACGGACATGACCATCGACTATTCAATCAAAGTGACCCAATGCGAACCCATGCCCGGCTACAAGCTCAAGGTCACCTGTTCCGACGGGGCGACCGGAATCTTCGACATGTCCCGATACGTCGAACGCGGCATGTTCAAACCGCTCAAGGACACGCAGACGTTCGGCCGCGTGCGACTCACGTTCGGCGTGCCCTCATGGCCCGGGGACATCGACATCGCCGCGGAACGCGTCCGCTCCGGCATGCAAATCATCTAGGAGCCCGCGCGCCCCTGCCCCGACCGTCACCAAGACGGCCGGGGCTTTTTTCATGTCTGCATGCATGACGGACATGACGCGCCGCCGACCCCGCGTTTTTTTCGCGAGGCCTTTTCATTTCCCGCGCTCCAAGTGTCCAAACCCATCGCCGTTCCCGCGACGGACGATTGGCGTAAGACACCGGCCTTCCCCTCAAGGCCATGAGCGAAAGGAGCGAGGAGTGAACGCGATCATCCTTCACGGCATTGCGCAATCATGCCGTGCGAAATCGCTCCCAATCCATGAAATGGATATGGGAGCAGCAAGCGACGTGATTGTAGCTACAATCACTCGATTCGCGGTGCGAATCGGCTTGCCGGGAAGACCCGTACCCCATAGTCGGCAGAGCCTCCAGACCGC
>JAIHTM010000153.1 GCA_022713905.1 Collinsella sp. | reverse complement strand
TCAGATGCGTGGTAGCCCGTACCAGATTCGAACTGGTGATCTCCGCCTTGAGAGGGCGGCGTCCTAAACCGCTAGACGAACGGGCCATAAGCCCCAGCAGAAAAGAAGTGGTAGCCCGTACCAGATTCGAACTGGTGATCTCCGCCTTGAGAGGGCGGCGTCCTAAACCGCTAGACGAACGGGCCACATGACATCTGCACTGCCGTGCTGCGAGGAAATATATTACGGGACAAAAAACGTCAGCGCAAGAAGAAATTCCAAATTGCCGAAAAATTGTCGGCAGGTTATGGAATACGCAGGTAAACTTGGTAGCTAATTCAAGTTGAGATGAACCAAAAGAGCTTCGCGCTCGTTGGGAATATCGTCTTCGATCACGGCGTCGAGGGCGGAGTTGAGAAGCTGACCCAGTTCCGGCCCGGGCTTGACTCCGGCACGGATCAGGTCGCCGCCGTTGATGGCGAGCATCTTGAGCGTATAGGGCTCCCCTGCCTTCAGCAGCTCGTGCGCCAGCGCGCGCATCTCCTCAATCGTCTCAACATAATAGAAGCACGACGGGGCCTTGCCAAGTGTGTCGGCACGCTTAAGGTCCATGAGCTCGTCAATCAGGCGGGCCGTGTCGACGCCCTCACCCGAAAGCGCGCGCATCATATTGAGCAGGCAGGAGCGCTCGGGGCGCAGCGGCTTGTCATGGTATTTGATGAGCAGGCACACGTCGCGCACCAAGTCGTGCGAGAGGGTCAGGCGATCCATAATGACGCGCGCCTTCTTGGCGCCGAGCTCGGGATGACCGTAGAAGTGTCCGCTGCCGGCGTGATCGACCGTGAAGCACTCGGGCTTGGACACATCGTGCAAAAACGCCGCCCACATAAGGCTCGACGAGGGCGCGACGCCGTCACACAGCGCGAGCTCCCCCGCCACCGTCAGCACACGGGCGATATGCACGTAGACGTTAAACGCATGATAGACACTGCGCTGATCAAACCCGCGACCCGCTGCCAACTCGGGCACGGCGGCGCAGATGAGCTCGGGATAGCGGAGCATCGCGTCTCCCCCATGACCGGTCGAAAGAATGCCCTCAAGCTCAATACCCACACGCTCGCGCGCCACGGCATCGAGCAGCGGCGCGCACTCGGCAAGCGCACGCTTGGTCTCGGGCTCAATCATAAAGTCCAGACGGCAGGCAAAGCGCACCGCACGCAGCATGCGCAGGGCGTCCTCGTTAAAGCGACGCTTGGGATCGCCGACAGCGCGAATCAGCTTGCGCTCCAAGTCACCCTGGCCGTCGTAGCGGTCGACAAGCCCGCGCTCGGGATGCCAGGCCATGGCATTGACGGTAAAGTCGCGGCGCGCCAGATCGTCCTCGAGCGAGGCGGCACGCTCCACACTCTGGGGATGGCGACCATCGGTGTAAAAGCCATCCAGACGGTACGTGGTGACCTCGATACGCTCGCCATCGGAAATAGCCGTGATTCCGCCAAATTTAATGCCCGACTCCACAACCGCGATGCCGGCGGCCTCGAGCGCCGCTTTGGACTCCTGCCACAGGCCGCTACAGCACATATCAACATCGTGGCTGGGGTACCCCATCAGGGCGTCGCGCACCCAACCTCCCACGTACCAAGCCTCAAGACCAGCCGCCTCAAGCGCGCGCAGGACGCGCAGGGACGCATCGGACGGTTGAGTACCGTTGAGCGAAACATTGCACATGCCTATGGCCTCCTGCGACTATCAAATTGGCTATCGATTGCGTCTGCAAGAAGTCTAGCAAGAAACAGCCTCCACTGCACACGCAAGTCCGATAAACAAAAACGCATCCGTCCTAGTCTAAGACGGATGCGAAATAATCAAACTATTCAGGCAAGGTGCCGGAACTAGCAGACCTGGCGGACCTCGATATGCTTCTTGTATTCATCCACCTTGGCAAAATCGCCCAAGCCGGGGCACTCGACCACGTTGGCGCCGGTGGCCATCGAAAGGCGCAGGGCATCCTCGACTCGCTCGGGGGCGTCGTGCCATACGCACAGGAAGGCAGCGAGCGAGGAATCGCCGGCGCACACCGTCGACAGCAGCTTGACGTCGAAGGTGCGATTGGCAAACCAGATATGCTCGCCGTTGGAGAAGTACGCACCGGCGCCACCAAGGGTCAGCAGCACGTTCTTGGCGCCCTTGGCGTGCAGCTCGGCCATAGCGCCTTTGACGGACTCGTCGTCGCCACCGCTCACCTTGATGCCAAAGATGTCAAGCAGCTCGTCGTCATTGGGCTTGATCAGCAGCGGCTCCATGGCAATAAGGTCTGCCAGCTGATGGCTCGAGATGTCGAGGACGAACTCGGCCCCCTTGGCCTTGACGCGGCGCGTGACCTCGGCCAGGAAGCCCTCGGAAGTGTTGGGAGGCAGCGAGCCGCTGATAACCAGGCAGGTCATGTCATCGAGCGAATCGATGAGCTCAAACATCTCCTGCTCATTGGCCTCGTTGATGGCGGCACCAGCGTTGACCATGTTGTACTCAGTGTCGGGGCCGGCATTAAGGAACACGTTGACGCGCGTGATGCCGTCGGTCCACACAGGCTTGACGGGCACGCCCAGGGTCTCGGCGCCCTTAACGATGAACTCACCCGAGAAGCCGGCGAAGAAACCCAGGATCGTGGTGTCGACACCGTAGTGGTCAAGCGTAAACGAGACGTTGAGGCCCTTGCCGTTGGGCGTGTAGACGGCGTTGCGGGTACGCGTGACGGTGTTGGCGTCAAGACCGTCGCAGGCGATGTTGTAGTCAATGGCGGGATTTGCAGTGAGCGTGTAAATCATGAATGTTCCTTTCACGAAGCAACGTGTTAATGAAAGTATATTCCACGCATCGACAAAAGGCTAGGATAACTCGGTGAACGGTGTGGAAGCGATGAAGTACGGCAGGACACCCCCCTGGCGGAACAAAAAGGCGCCCCGGCCGAAACCGGGGCGCCGCATGTGCACGAATATGTCGCGTTTCGATTACTGACGATCGAGCTTGCGGACAGCAACGCGCTTGCTGTACTCGTCGACGTGACCAAAGTCGCCAATGCCGACGGACTCGGCAACGTTAGCGCCGGTGGCCATAGCGAGCTTCATGGCCTCCTCGACGTTGTCGCGATCCCTGTACCACTTGTGCAGGAACGCAGCGAGGGTGCAATCGCCGGCGCAGACGGAAGAAACCAGCTTGATGTTGAACTCACGCTTGGCGTACCAGATGTCCTCGCCGTTGGAGAAGTAAGCGTCGCCGCGGCTACCACGGGTGAGCAGCACGTTCTGAACGCCAGCGTCGTGAGCCATCTTCATGGCAACGCGAACCTCGTCGTCGGTGTCGACCGGCACGCCGAAGATGGCCTTCATCTCGTGATGGTTCGGCTTGATGAGCAGCGGCTTCTTGTGAGCGAGCTCCTTGAGCTTGTCGGAGGACAGGTCCAGGACGACGTCGGCGCCACGAGCCTGAGCGTGCTCCATGACCTGAGCCAGGAAGTCGGGCGTAGCTTTGGGAGGCACGGAGCCGGAGACGATCAGGCACTCAAGATCGCCCGCGGTGTCCAGGATGTTGTAGAGCTCCTCCTGGTGCTGCGGCGTGATCGGAGCACCCGGGTTCAGGATGCCGTACTCGTGCTGGCCATCGTTGACGTAGGTGTTAATGCGCGTGATACCGTCGGTCCAGACCGGGCGGCAGAGGCAACCCAGGTTCATGACCTCCTCAACGATGAACTTGCCCGTGAAGCCAGCAAAGAAGCCGAGTGCGACGGTGTCGACGCCCATCTTCTTAAAGGCGAAGGACACGTCAAGGCCCTTGCCGTTAGCCGTGTAGCTGGCCGAGCCGGTGCGGACGTTCTCGTCGGGCTCGAGCGGAGAGCTCGAAACCGTCATGTCGACAGCCGGGTTAGCGGTTAGCGTGTAGAACATTTACAGTACCCCCTGTATATGTGAGGGCCGCGTGGCCGGCCCATTCCAACCACGCGGTTACCTCTGATACCAAATTAGCGAGCTGCGGACTCGAGCAGTGCCTTGACCTCGGCTGCGGTGTTGCAGGCGAGCGCTTTCTCGGCGAGCTCGTCGCACTCGGCCTTGGTCCACTGGCTGATGGTCTTGCGGGCGCGCAGGATAGAAGGAGCGCTCATCGAGAACTCCTCCAGGCCCCAGCTGATCAGCAGCGGCTCGAGCAGCGGATCGGCAGCGGCTTCGCCGCACATACCGACCATGATGCCGGCCTTCACGCCGCTCTCGATGATGTTCTTGAGCGAGCGGAGCACGGCGGGATAGTAAACCTGGTACAGGTTGGAGATGGTGTCGTTACCACGGTCGGCGCACATGGTGTAACCGATCAGGTCGTTGGTGCCGATGGAGAAGAAGTCGGCGACCTCGGCAAGACGGTCTGCGAGCAGCGAAGCGGCGGGCGTCTCGACCATGATGCCGACCTCGATGTTCTCGTTGAACTTGCGACCCTCTTCGGTCAGCTCGGCCTTGCACTGCTCGACGAGCTCCTTGACAGCCAAGACCTCCTCGACGCAGGTGACGAGCGGGATCATGATCTTGACGTCACCGAAGGCGCTAGCGCGCAGCAGAGCGCGGAGCTGGACCTTGTACTGGTCGGGATTGGCCAGGCAGTAACGCACGGCGCGGAAGCCCATGAAGGGGTTATCTTCCTTGACCATGTGCAGATACGGAATCTCCTTGTCGCCACCCACATCGAGCGTGCGGATGATGACCGGAGCACCCTTGAGCGCGCTGGCGACCTTACGGTAGGCGTTGAACTGCTCCTCCTCGGAAGGAAGCTCAGCGGAGTCCATGAACAGGAACTCGGAGCGGAACAGACCGATGGCCTCGGCGTCGTGATCGAGCGCGTTGGGCACGTCATCGGGGTTACCGATGTTGCAGGCGATGATCTTCTTGATGCCATCGGCAGTCACGGACGGCTTGCCACGGAAGGCCTCGAGGGCTGCCTTCTCGGCAGCGAAGGCCTCGGCCTTGGCGGTGTAGGCAGCGAGCGTCTCCTCGTCGGGATCGGCCTCAACGATACCCTTGCCACCGTCGACGACAACGGTCATACCGTTGCGCAGCGCGGTGCAGCTGTTGGAAACCGAAAGGACAGCCGGGATCTCAAGGGCGCGCGCAATAATCGCGGAGTGCGACGTGCGGCCACCGGTCTCGGTGACGATACCGGCAACGTGGGCCTTATCGATCGTGGCGGTCATGGACGGCGTGAGGTCGTGCACGACAACGACAGTGTTCTCGGGCAGGACGGAGAGGTCGACGACCTCCTTGCCCAGCAGCTCGGCCAGAATACCGGTGCGGATGTCGGCGATGTCGGCCGCGCGCAGACGGAACATCTCGTCGTCCATAGACAGGAACATGTTCTCGAACATGGTCGAGGTGTCCATGAGCGCCTGCTCGGCGCAGGTACCGCCGTCAATGGCGGCGTTGATGGCGTCGGTCATGCCCGGGTCCTGAGCCAGGACAATGTGTCCGCTCATGATCTCGGCCTCGGCCTCGCCCACCGTCTCCTTCATGTGGTCGGCCTGAGCCTGGGTCTTCTCGCAGAAGACCGAAAGAGCGGACTGATAGCGCTCCTTCTCTGCTGCCGAATCAGCAACCTCGTGCGGCTCAAACGTCAAGTCGGGATCGACGGCAACCATGACGGTGCCGATACCGATGCCCTCGGAAGCGTTGACTCCCTGATACATTCCCATTCCTCTCTCCGTGTCATGTGATAAAGCGTTTTGCCATATCCATGACAAAAGAGCGCAGCTACCTTACAACAGGTCACTGCGCCCCCAAATATGAACTTAGTTGTTCAACATGCGACCCGTTTGAGTTCTACTCGCCAAGACCGCTCTTGATGAGCTCGATGGCAGCAGCCAGAGCCTCGGCCTCGTCAGCGCCGTCGCACTTGACCTCGACCTCGGTGCCGCAGGGGATACCAGCAGCCATGAGGGCCATCGGGGACTTGCCGTTGACCTCCTTCTCGGGGGTAACGACCGTCACGTCACAGGCGTACTTGCCCATGGTGGAGGCGAACAGACCAGCCGGACGCATGTGCAGACCCTGAGGATTAACGAGGGTAGCCTTCTCAGAAACCATAGTTGACTCCTTTTTTGTGTTTAACCCCTGTCATGCATGTGGCAGGAGTCAGATTCACGACGTTGTTTATATTAACTCACATCAAACGGTTTTTCATTGTGTTTCACACGAATTGTTGGACAGATGTCGTATCCCTGCGCTCGCCCGCCGGGCGGGGCGGTTGAGTTTGCTGCTCTACAGTCCTGCGCAAGACGGAAAGCACATTAAGTGCTTTCCTTTGCGTGCGGAACTCGCG
>JAIHTM010000152.1 GCA_022713905.1 Collinsella sp. | reverse complement strand
CACAAAGACCAGACAGGTGAGGATAGAGCACAGTGTGAGGCGAAGTCGACGAGCCGGCAGGGCGGGGGCATTCACGTGCGATGTCGAGCGGTAGGGCTTGCCGTCGCGTCCACCTTGGGGATGCGAAAAGAAGCGGTTGATATGGATGCCGGGCTGACGTGCGCCGTTGCGGCGCAGTTGCGGAACCTCGGCTTGATGCTGTCGAGTGCGCGCGCCTAAGCGGCTGTCTTGCTGCGCGCTTGTGCCCGTGCGCGGACGGCCACTTTGCCGTGTTTTGCTTGCCTGCTGCCGAGACGAAGGCCTGGGTTGCTCTTGAGGACGTTGCGGATTGCTGCTTGTGGCACTTCCGGGCGTCGGCGTGGTACGGCCAGCAAGGCGAACGCTTTGTCGCCGTTGATCACCGTCGTTGTATCCGTATGCCATTCGTACCGCCTTGTCTCATGTATAACCTGTCCATCCTACAAAAAAGATGTGCAACAAATGGGTCCGCGCGTCAAAAGCTCGGTAAACGGTACGAAAGGCGCAAAACACACGGCCTCAAAAACATCTCTATATGCGTCCGATGAGCGTACGCCCGTCGGACGGGCGGCAACAATGAGCGGCAAACCGTGCCGTTCGTCCCAAAAACGGCGCCGCTCGTTTTGCAGTTCTGCCTTCGGTCGAGCTACAAGCGGAGCTGCTGCGCCAAGGCCGTATCTTAAAGCCACGAAATAAAAGAGCGCGGCAAAACAGACCGCGCAAGGGGTGACGTCAAGGGGCGTCAAAAAGGAAAGGAGGGGAACAATGGCGGACAAGAACGCAGAAGTTGCAGTCGAGGATAACGGCGGCATGAAGAAAACGCTTTCGCTCTGGAACTTCTTCACCATCGGTTTCGGTGCCATCATCGGTACCGGTTGGGTTCTGCAGGTCGGCGACTGGATGGTCGTGGGCGGCGGTCCCGTTCCCGCTATGATCGCATTCCTCTTGGGTGCAATCTTCCTCGTGCCCGTCGGAGCTGTTTTCGGTGAGCTCACGGCTGCTATCCCCATCTCGGGCGGCATCGTCGAGTATGTCGATCGTAGCTTTGGCCGTACGCTGAGCTACATCACCGGTTGGCTTTTGGCCCTGGGCAACGGCATCCTGTGCCCGTGGGAGGCCATCGCCATTTCGACCCTCGTGTCCGAGATGTTCGGCAGCCTGCCCGGTCTTGAGTGGCTGCGCGCCGTTAAGCTCTACACCATCCTGGGCGCCGACGTTTACCTGTTCCCGACGCTGATCGCGCTCGGCTTCGCAGCCTACGTCATCTTCCTCAACTTCCGCGGTGCCAGCTCGGCCGCCAAGCTCCAGGCCTTCCTGACCAAGGCCCTGCTCTGCGGCATGCTGCTCGCCATGGGCGTCTCGCTGTTCACCGGCTCGCCGGACAACGCCATGCCCGTGTTCTCCCAGGTCACCGGCGCTGGCGGCGGTAAGGCCGCTACCGAGGGCACCAGCCTGTTCGCCGGCATCGTGTCGGTCCTGGTTCTGACCCCGTTCTTCTACGCCGGTTTCGACACCATTCCTCAGCAGGCTGAGGAAGCAGCCGAGGGCCTCAACTGGAACAAGTTCGGCAAGATCATCTCCCTGGCTCTGCTGGCCGCCGGCGGCTTCTACATGGTCTGCATCTACTCGTTCGGCACCATTCTCGACTGGCATGAGTTTGTTAAGAGCCCGGTTCCCGCGCTTGCCTGCCTCAAGGGCATCAACATGCTTCTGTACCTGGCCATGCTCGTCATCGCCACGCTTGGACCCATGGGCCCGATGAACTCCTTCTACGGCGCCACGAGCCGCATCATGCTCGCCATGGGCCGCAAGGGCCAGCTGCCCGAGAAGTTCGCCGAGGTCGACCCCAAGTCCGGCGCTCCCAAGCTCGCCTGCGTCGTTCTGGGCGTCATCACCGTCATCGGTCCGTTCCTGGGCAAGAACATGCTCATCCCTCTGACCAACGTGTCGGCTCTCGCCTTCATCTTCTCCTGCGGTATGGTCGCCCTCGCCTGCCTGCGCATGCGCTTCACCGAGCCCGACCTGCCTCGTCCCTACGAGGTGCCCGGCGGCAAGTTTGGCATCGGCCTCGCTATCGCTGCCTGCGCCATCATCATCGGCCTGCTCGTGATTCCGTTCTCTCCCGCCTCCCTCAACATGGTGGAGTGGAGCATCGTGATCGGTTGGTTGGCTATTGGCCTGGCCCTCATGGCTTTCACCAATTCCCGCAAAAAGTAACGCCTAGCCGGGGCGGATCGGGTGCGCGGAATCCTCTCTCCCGCGCACCGAACCCGGCACCACTTGGGTAGCTTTGTGAGGCCTTAACCCAACACGGCCTCGCCCACTATATGGATCCATAAGGAGGAACCATGTCCACTAAGTATGCAATCGTTGGCGGCAAGCTCATCGACGGTACCGGTGCCGAGCCGGTCGAGAACTCCCTCGTTCTCGTCGACGACAACGGCAAGATCGAGTACGCCGGCGCTATGCAGGACCTTCCCGAGGGCGTTGAGGTCATCGACGCCGCCGGCAAGACCGTCCTTCCCGGCCTGATCGACACCCACCTGCACTTCTCGGGCAACCTGACCGACGATGACACCGATTGGGTCATGCAGCCGCTCCTCGAGAAGCAGGCCGTCGCCGTCAAGCAGGCCTACGACTGCCTCACCCATGGCCTCACCACCGTCTGCGAGATCGGCCGCTTTGGTATCCAGATCCGTGACTGCATCGACAAGGGCGTCTTCAAGGGCCCGCGCGTTCTGGCCACCGGCCTCGGCTTCTGCCGCGTTGCCGGCCACGGTGACTCCCACCACTGCACCCAGGAGCTCAACAAGGAATCCCATCCCTGGGGCGACCAGGTCGACGGTCCTTGGGATCTGCGCAAGGCCGTCCGTCGTCGCCTGCGCGAGAACCCCGATGCCATCAAGATCTGGGCTACCGGTGGCGGCATCTGGCGCTGGGACTCCGGTCGCGACCAGCACTACTGCTCCGAGGAGATCCAGGCCGTGGTCGACGAGGCAAAGATGGTCGGCATCCCCGTGTGGAGCCACTGCTACAACAACCACGCCGCTGCCTACGATTCCGTTCGCTTTGGCTGCGAGCAGCTGATTCACGGTTTTGATATCGATGAGCGCACCATGGACCTCATGGCCGAGCAGGGCACCTTCTTCACCCCGACGATCGCCTTCCTGCCCACCTGGTACGCCACCTATCCGCCCGTCTACGTCCCCGAGCTGCACGACAAGTACGAGGGCACCCTGGTCGAGAAGGAGCTGCAGCGCAACTACGACTGCCTGCGCGAGGCCAAGAAGCGCGGCGTCGTCATGACGATCGGCTCCGACTCCTTCTCCTTCGTCACCCCGTACGGCACCTGCTCCATCGAGGAGATGTACGAGTTCGTCGACAAGATCGGCTTCACCCCGGTCGAGACCATCACCTGCGCCACCCTCAACGGTGCCAAGATGTGCCACATCGAGGGCGAGACCGGTTCCATCGAGGCCGGCAAGTGCGCCGACCTGCTGGTCGTCAACGGTGACGTCGCCGCCGACATCCACGTGCTCAACACCGACAACATGGACGTCATCATGAAGGACGGCTGGATCGTCGAGGCGGGCACCTTTGGCGAGGCCAACAAATACAGCGCCTAAACTACCGTTCATCGACGACTGGATGTAAAACACAGTATTTGATTGCATAATGCAATGGAGAGGGTCGCTTGCGGCCCTCTCCATTGCTATGGGTGCGATAGATAAAAGGGGATGACGGTGGATTTAAACAGGCTGATTCTGGGCAAGAGCTACAACTCTACCAAGGTCTTTCGTACGGCCCAGCATGTGGTCCAGGCCATCCTGCTCGGTGTTGTCGTTCCGGCGCTTATCCTGCTGCTTATCTGGGATTTAACCGATAATCCCAATCCAGTTCCGGGCGTTGTCGTTATTGCCGGCCTGGTCATGCTGTGCTTCTTCTTCTCGTATGTCTTTGTGGTCCCCGACGACCTCACATCGAGTGCAACCGACCGTACGCTCGCCATCGCATCAAAAATATTCGCCTACACGTCGCGCGGCCTTACGCCCGAAGCGGCCTTGGGCGCCTCTAAAATCATCCTGTCCGAGACCATCGCCTCTGCCATCTGCTTTACCGATGGCAAACAGGTGTTGGCAAGCTGGGGCGAGAACTCGGCAAAGTGCCCCGCCGGCACCCCGGTCGTGCTCAAGACCACGCTCAGTGTGATTGAGACGGGCGAGCAGAGCGTGTTTTCGCGCGACACCTCCAATGAGACGGGCGGCTATTATCCCCGCCTGCGCGCCGGCATCGTCGCGCCGCTTACCGTGCGCGGGCATTGCGTGGGCACACTCGAGCTGTATTACCCTCGCCTGAGCAGCATCGATATGCGCCAGACGGCCCTTGCCTCGGGTTTTGCCGACCTAATTTCCACGCAGCTCGCCAGCTTTGAGCTCGAGCGCCAGGACGAGCTTACGGCCCGCGTTGAGCTTCGCGCCCTGCAGTCGCAGGTCGACCCGCATTTTCTATTCAATACCATTAGCACGATCGTGTCGCTCGTTCGAACCGAGCCCGACAAGGCGCGATCGCTGCTGATCGACTTTTCCAACTACTATCGTCAGACGCTTTCTGACTCCGATACGCTCACCACGCTCGAGCACGAGGTGGAACAGGGCACTCGTTATATCAATCTTATGCAGGCCCGGTATGGCGACGGCCGTCTGCGCGTTTCGGTCGACATCGACTTTGAGGTGCGCGACAGCCTGGTACCGCCGTTTATCTTGCAGCCGCTGCTCGAAAACTGCATCAAGCATGCGCAGCGCGAGATCGAGCCGCTTTCTATTCGTGTTAGGGCTTTTGAGACCGATGACGGCTTGGAGATTATCGTCGAAGATGACGGCATCGGGATGAGCGAAGAAGTCTGCGCGCATCTGTTTGAGCAGCATCGCCGAGAGGAGCCCGAGAGCATTACCGCCGACGGCTCCGTCAAGCGAGGTTGCGGCCTGGCGCTCTTCAACGTGCTTCAGCGCATCCATTTCTTTTACGGAGAAGATTCTGGCATGCGCGTGAAATCCCAGGAGGGCGTGGGAACGCAGGTCATCGTTGAGTTGAACGGCGAGCCGCATGAGCCGGCGCCGCTAACGGTGTAGCACGCGGTTGGATTGAGAGAAAAAGAGGGGAAGCGCATATGTCCGAAGGCTGGAACATCCTGGTGGTTGATGACGAGCCTCCAATTAGGGCTGAGCTACGCTATCTGTTGGAAAAGGATACGCGTGTGGGTCAGATTGCCGAGGCGGGCAATGTCACCGAAGCCGTGGAGTCGATTCTGTCGAACAAGCCCGACGTGCTGTTTTTAGACATTACCATGCCCGGTCGCTCGGGAATTGAGCTTGCCGAGACGCTGCAGAACCTAAAGACGCCGCCGGTTGTGGTGTTTGTGACGGCATTTGCCGAGTATGCGGCCGATGCCTATAACCTCGATGCTGTCGATTACATCGTCAAACCGGTCGAGGATGCCCGCCTGTCAAAGGCGCTCGACAAGATCGAGACTGCCCTGGGGGCTCGCCGCGTCGTCCATGCTCCGCGCCAGCCTTTGCGCCTGACGGTGGATCGCGGGGGCAAAAAGGTGTTCATTCCCGTGGCGGATGTCTGCTACTTTGAGGCGCGCGCCGATTTTTGCAACGCCGTCTGCGCCGAGGGGACGTACCTGATCAATGAGTCGATTTCCTCGCTCGAGCGTCGCCTGGCCTCCGAGGGCTTTATCCGCGTTCACCGCAGCTATCTGGTTAATTTGGAAGACGTACATAATGTCGAGATCGGCTCCACGGGCCTGATGGAGCTCAGGCTCGATCGCGTAACCTCGATGGTGCCCGTGTCCCGCCGTCGCGCTGCCGAGGTTAAAGCACACTTGGGGCTTGCGTAGACGGTCTGCGTGCCGTCGTTTACCATCGCAGGTTTGGCATGGGCGCGCGGTGGGCATAATGGGTGGCATCGAATGAAATCGAAAGGATTATTATGCCCGCGCTCATTACGCATCATCTGTTTGGCGAGGAAAGCATCGACCGTCTTCCGCGGGGCGTTATCACGTCCGACGAGGAGCGCATCGCCTTTATCCTGGGAAACCAAGGTCCCGACCCGTTCTTCTTCCACATGCTCACGCCGCGCATTTCCGACTGCATGTCGCTTGCTCAGGTCATGCACCGCTCGCGCATGTCTTGCCAGTTCGCGTGCCTGCGCGACGGCGTGTCGCACCTGCAGCCGCGCGATGCCAGCTTGGGTCGCGCCTTTGCGCTGGGCCTGCTCCTTTTGTCTATGAGCAGCAGTTTGGCATCGTGGAGTCCGATTCAGAGCTTGAGAATTCGAGCAGTCAGGTCCATGCCGTGATCGAGAGCGACCTGGATGTGCTGATGCTGCAGCTTAAACGCGATGGCGCTACGGTCGACGATTATCCGCCGGCGGGCGAGATCGTCACCACCGATCGCATCAATCGCGTGGCCGGCGTGCTGATGAGCTATGTTGCCGGACGCGTGTACGGCATTGACATTCCGGCGGGGGAGTACGGTGCTGCCGTTGCCAATATGCAGCGACTTTACCGCGCGATTGAGCCGGCCGGCTCCGCAAAGACGCGCGCGATCTCGCTGGTTGAGGGCTTGGTGCACGACTACTCGCTGCTCGACGGCCTTGCCCATCGCGTGACGACGGAGCTGCCCGAGCGCACCGGTAACCTGGGCCATCTGACATGGAAGAATCCCTTTACCGACGAGGTCTCGAACGAGAGTTTCCCCGAGGTCTTTGACCGCGCGCTGCTCGATTACGAGCTCACCGTCGCCCGCTTTATCGAGACCGGCGATATGGAAGCCGTGACCAACCACGTCAATTACAGCGGTCGCGCGCTCGGCGCCGACGAAGAGTTCGACCGCGAGGAGTAGGGCTCGTGCGTGCCCCTTTGCCGAATCCTTACCGGCGCCTCTGGACAATTGGGGTACGATGAACTAACTGCATATCGGGCGAATACGAAGGGGCCCTGTCCATGAAATACACCAAGCTCGAGCGTAACTGGGTTATGTACGATGTGGGCAACTCGGCCCTCGTGCTGCTCAATACCTCGGTGGTGCCCATCTACTTTAACGCCATCAATACCGGTGCTTCCTCGGCAGACCTGGTGGTCGCCTGGGGCAACGCGCAGACGATTGCCTCGCTGGTCATTGCCATGCTCATGCCCATTCTGGGCGCGCTTGCCGATTACGCCGGCAACAAGATCAAGTTCTTCTTGGGCTTCTTCCTCACGGGCCTGGTTCTTTGCCTGGCGCAGGCTATCCCAATGTCCGCCATGGCATTTTTGACCGTGTACGTGCTGTGCACCATCGGCCTTAACTCTTCTATGACGTTCTACGACGCCATGCTGCCCGACATTACCACCGACGAGCGCATGGACGCCGTGTCCAGCTCGGGCTATGCCTGGGGCTACATCGGTTCCACCGTGCCGTTCATCATCTGCCTGGCGCTTATCATGGGTGGCCCCGCTCTTGGCGTCCCCACCATGCTGGCAACGCGTCTGTCGTTTGTCATCACCGGTGCCTGGTGGCTCATCTTTACCCTGCCGCTCATTCGCACCTATAAGCAAAAGTACGGTCGCGAGCGCGGTCCCCAGGACACCATCGGCCACATCGTGGGCGGCGTGTTCTCCGAGGTCGGACACACCATGCGCGAGATCGCCCACAACAAGACCGTGCTGGTCTACATGATCGCGTTCTTCTTTTACATCGACGGTGTGCACACGGTCATTTCCATGGCAACCAGCTACGGATCGGCTTTGGGCATCGACTCGACCCAACTGGTGCTGGCTCTGCTCGTTACGCAGTTTGTGGCCTTCCCGTCCGCCATCATCTACGGCAAGCTCGCCGGTCGCGTGGGCACACTCAACATGATCTTGGTGGCCGTCGCCGCCTATATGGGTATCGTGCTCTTTGCCGCGTTTTTCTTGAAGACCGCCTTTGAGTTCTGGGTGCTCGCCATTTTGGTCGGCTTGTTCCAGGGTGGCGTGCAGGCGCTCAGCCGCAGCTATTTTGGCCGCATCATCCCCAAGGAAAAGTCCAACGAGTACTACGGCTTCTTTGATATCTTTGGCCGTTACGCAAGCGTTATGGGCACCTTCCTGGTGTCGGTTGTCACCTCGCTGACCGGCAACCCGTCGCTGGGCGTCCTTTCTATTGGTGTTCTGCTGGTTGTTGGCTTTGTGCTGCTGGTCCGTCTGTCCCGCATGGCTCAGGCGGCGGCGTAAGGCAACCGGGCTCAGTACAGCAATTGTGCCTATCTGCAGTACTCTTTTGGAAGTAGCCGCATAAATCATTCTGACTTCCGAACAATGTTTAGCCCAAGTGGGTATGATGGAACCAGCTAGGTCGCGGGGCGTCGCCTGTGTTTGGCGGCGCCCCGTTTTTGTGTTGCAAGGAGGGTAAAGGTATGAACGCCACGGTTGTGATCCCAACATATTGGGCGGGCGATGATACCCAAGCAAACGCTCCTGGCACCTACGATCACTCGACGTCGCTCAATGCCGCCAACCCGGAACTCGATCGCTGCCTGACTTCGCTCGAACAGGTGCGCGACATTCCGCGCATCATTCTCTTGGTGGTCTGTCCGGTTTCCGCCACGGCCGACGTATCCCATCGCGTGCACGAAATCGTTAATGCGCATCCCACGCTTAAGGTCACCATCGTTACCAATACTCAGGCTTCGCGTGTTGCCGACCGCGTGGCGCAGATCGCGCCCAAAGGCTCGGGCGAGTGCGTGAGCCTGCGCGGCTACGGCGCCATCCGCAACATGGGTCTTGCCTGTGCGGCGGTGCTGGGGCACGACGCGGTTGTGTTTTTGGATGACGACGAGACCGTCATCGATGCCGACTTTATGAAGCGTGCGACCTATGCACTGGGTCAACAGACACGTCAGGGCCTGCCGATTTTAGTCAAGAGCGGATACTTTTACGATCGCGACGGGTCGCCGCTGGCTCCTACGGACAAAGTGGGCATTTGCCATCGCTGGTGGACCAAGCGTATCGAGTTCAATCGCTGGATGAAAAAGGCGCTCTCGGGCACCCGCATCTCGCGCTCCAATTACGTGTGCGGCGGCCTTGTGGCTCTGCACGCCCGCGCCTTTACGCGCGTGGCCTTCGACCCGTTTATCACCCGCGGCGAGGATCTGGACTATCTCTTTAACATGCGCATGTTCGGCTATGACGTGTGGTTCGACAACGAGTGGACCGTGCGCCACCTGCCGCCCGAGTCCGAGAAGCGCTCGCCGCGCTTTATGCAGGACGTGTACCGTTGGTACTACGAGCGGGCCAAGCTGACGTTCGCTGCGCACCAAAAGGAGCTCATTCCGGTTACGGCCGCATCACTCATGCCTTATCCGGGTCCGTGGATCTCGCGCGAGCTCGACGACCGCGTGCGCAAGACCGCCATGGTTCGCAGCATGTTTACCCGCGAGCACGAGGGGTATCTGCGCATCTGGCGTCATGGTATTGACGAGGCCAAGACCTATGCCCGCCAAAACGCCGCAAGCTACCTGCGTTTTCAGAGTTTCTGGCCCAAGATCATGGACGAACTTTGGCGCGACGCACAACTGATTAGCATCCTGGAGGGGGCTGAATGATCGACCGCCGCGCCCAGCGCGATAATTCAATTTCAATCTTTCGCATCATCGCCGTTGTCTGCGCCGTTTGCGTGTTGGTGTACTTTATCTTTGCCCTGGCGACTGGCATTGAGCCGATTGCCACGGTGATCGCCTGTGCGCTGCTGTGCATCTTCCTGTGCATCTTTATCTATTTGACGCTCAACCCCGATTCGGTACGCTCCCAGTACACCGAGGAGACGCTCTCGGTTGCCTCGGCCATGCTCGAGGACATTAAGGGCGGCCTGACGCAGGAATCGGCGCTTTTGGTGTGCCGGCGTATTCTGCCCGAGACACGTGCCATGACCGTTGCCATCACCGATGAGAGCAACGTGCTGGCCTGCGCGGGCGAGTTCGAGGAAAAGCTGCTGCCCGATTCGCCCATCCATACGCTTGCCACGCGCTACGTCATTGAGCACGGCATCGTGCAGTCGTTCAACCGCGTGGTGGACGTGGTGGGTTCGGATGGCTCGCACAACCATGTTCCCGCCGGTATCATCGCGCCCATCAAGGTGGGCGACCGCACCGTCGGCACGCTCAAGTTCTACTACAAGACCCCGCGCGCCGTCGACCGTACCCAGTATGCGCTCGCCTCGGGCTTTGCCGAGATCCTGTCCACGCAGCTCGCCATCCACGAGCTCGAGGTACAAAAGGAGCTCACGGCACGTGCCGAGGTTCGTGCTCTGCAGGCGCAGATCAATCCGCACTTTCTGTTTAACACGCTCAACACCATCGCGTCGTTTACGCGTACCGACCCGCTGCGCGCCCGCGAGCTGCTGCGCGAGTTCTCCTCGTTCTATCGCGCCACGCTCGACAACTCGGGGTCGCTTATCCCAGTCTCGCGCGAGGTTGCCCAGACCAAGCGCTACCTGACGTTTGAGAAGGCGCGCTTTGGCGAGGACCGCGTACTGGCGACCTTCGATGTCTCCGAGGATGTCGAGGACACGTTGGTCCCGGCCTTTGTAATCCAGCCCATCGTCGAGAACGCCGTGCGGCATGGCATGGGCGATGGCGATGCCCTGCAGATCGATGTGACCGTCCATCAAGACGGCGACGACGCAATCCTGATTGCCGTGGCCGACAACGGCGTGGGCATGGACGAGGGTACCGCCGCCAGGCTGTTTGATGAGCGCTCCGCCCGCCCCGATGCCAGTTCCCCGCAAGGCGGCGGCGCCGGCGTGGCCATGCACAATATTTCTGAGCGCATCCATCGCTTTTATGGACCGCACTCTTATACGCGCGTCGAATCGGCGCCGGGCAAGGGCACCAAAGTGCTCCTGCATCTTGATTTGTCAGAGAGCATCTTTGATATTCAAGAGTAAAATAAAAGGCTATGGGCTCAACGCCAAGCGGCGGATGCCCAGCGTAGTTTGTTGACGAAAGGTTTAATCCCTATGCTGCGTGCGATGATTGTGGATGATGAGGCCCCGGCCCGTTCGGAACTTCGCTTCTTGCTCGAGCAGACGGGCAAGATCGGCACGATCACTGAGGCGTCGAGCGTCCGCTCCGCCATTGAGATGTTAATGGAAAGCCGCGTCGATGTCGTATTTCTCGATATCTCGATGCCCGGTGCTTCTGGTCTGCAGCTTGCCGAGGCGCTGCATAAGCTTAAGAATCCGCCGGCGATTGTGTTTGTGACCGCGTATAGCGATCATGCCGTCGAGGCGTTCGACGTAGATGCCGTCGATTACCTAATGAAGCCGGTTGAGGAGGCGCGCCTGGATCGCGCGATCGAGAAGGTCATGCAGCACGCCAAGCCCGTCACGGACAGCAAAGCCACCATCGAGCGCATTCCGGTGGAAAAGGGCGGCCGTAAGGTCCTCATTCCCGTGGATGACATTCGCTTCATCATGGCCAAGGACGATTACTCCTGTATCTATACCGTCGATGATCGTTTTCTATCGACGACTTCGCTGGCGCAGTTCGAGGCCAAGCTTTGCGACTTTGGCTTCTTTCGCGTTCATCGCCGCTATATCGTCAACTTGGCGTGCGTCACAGATGTCGAGACGGTGCCCTCGGGCGCTATCCAACTGGGCATTACGGGCGTCGACGAACGCGTGCCGGTCTCGCGCCGCCGCGTTGTGCCGCTCAAGAAGGCCCTGAGCCTCTAGCACACTGGCCCCGCAGCCCTGTAGACCAATTGTCTGCGGAGCCGTGGGGCTTTTTGTATATACGTCGAATCGGTTTTGCAGAAGGGATCCCATGAACAGTGCAAGCGCCAAGCGCATCGACATCATCTCGGACACCCACGGCTATCTTTCGCCCGCGCTTCTGGACGAGCTCAAGGGCGCAGATCTGATCATTCACGCCGGAGACCTAACGTCCGAGATGGATTACGAGCATCTATGCACCATCGCCCCCGTGCGAGCGGTCCTAGGAAACAACGACTACTACCGCGACTACGGCCCGGATGTAGACCGTCTGGCCCTCTTCACCTACGAAGGCCTCAAATTTGCCGTAGCCCACTACCGCGAAGACCTTCCGGTGGGATCCGTAGACGTAGCCATCAACGGTCACACCCACGTAACCAAAGAAGCCCAAGTGGGCCGTTGTTTAGTCCTCAACCCGGGCAGCGCCAGCTACCCCAGAGGCACCCGAGGCCCCACCATGGCCAGAATGCTCGTCAAGGACGGCAAGATCCTGAGCACCAAATTTATTGACTTGGAGTAGGTGCAACAAAAACGGGGGATGTAGATCGCATCCCCCGTTTTTCTTTGAGCAAAAGGCAGAGCTTCAGCGACAACCTTGGACAACCCCGCCGAGGAGAACGGGGCCGCCGAGCCGCGGAAGCGGCGAGGAACAAC